>CADCUT010000188.1 GCA_902805975.1 uncultured Rubrobacteraceae bacterium
TGACGCTGGATTGGGACGACATGGTCTTGGTCCTCCTTCGGCGGATCTACGTCTCGGTCGCACGATACCCCCGATGCGACACCCGCGAGACCCGCCGCTAGGCCTTCTCATCCCATCTTTTGATGATTCGCGAAAGCCGGGCCTCGATTTCGTCGCTCGGGCGCATCCGGAAGTCCGTCAAGCGGTAGCAACGTGTTGCGGCCACGCTGCAACCGGCTCCTGATATGGGCATTCCGGTCCGTTTCGGATGGCTCTCACCAGGAAAGCGACAGAGCCCGAGGTTACTGGCGAGGTCACCCCCTCCTTCTTGAAACCCGAGATCCTTCGCCGCCGACATCCCCACTCCTTTCGGTACCGGTTCGTTTCATCCGGTCATAGCGCGATACCTCGAAACCCGGCGGTGAGGGTGGCGGCGGTGCCGTCTGGCTCGTCCGACGTCATGCTGTTTTCTGCTACGAAGGACGGGCCGCGTCCAGGCGTTCCTCGAAAGACGCCCGCCATCCGGGCGAGAGGGCCGGAACACGCAGCACGCGCTCCGCCCCCCGCAGGTTGTCAGGGTCGAAGAAGAGCAGGTCGCTCGTCTCGCCGCACGGTTACCCGCTCGGGATGCGCCACGACGCGCTCGAAGACGTCCCCGCGGCCGACCTCGCCCTCCTCGAGTACGCGCACGTAGAACCCCACGCGACCGCTGGCCAGGAAGAGCTTGGGGAACTTCGGCATCCCCATCTTGATGCCGAGCTTGAAGCACGGCGGGCGCGGCTGGGACACTTCGACGAGCGCGCCGCCCACCCGGAAAACGTCGCCTATGTGGACGTCATCCTCCGTCATCCCCTCGACGGTGAAGTTCTCGCCGAATTGTCCGAAGGCGAAGTCGGCGCGGTCAAGCTCGCGGGCCCAGTATTCGTAGTTCTCGACGGGGTACGCGTAGGCGGCCCGGTGGGGTCCGCCGTGGTTCACGAGGTCGGCCTGGCCGTCGCCGTCCAGGTTGAGCCTCCGCAGCGCGACCCGGTCTTCGACCGGCACCTTGAAGATGCCGGTCGAGACCATCCCGCGACCGTACGGAACAAGGCTGGGAAGCGAAACGTTGACCGATAGCAGCCTCATCGACGAGCCCCCGCCCCGACCTCGGGCGTTCTCCTGCCCACCCCCCCCTTTCGGGCGCCCTCGTCGAGTCCCCGCAGAGAGGGGGGTCGCGAGCCTTCTCGCCTGCGGGTGATTTGTCGTCCTGGCCTCCTGCGCCCTCCTAGTAGCTCTTCTAGTAGGCAACGGTAAACCGCTCCCCGATGAAGGCGCCCCTCTCCAGTTCGTCGACGATCGCCGAGGCGTAGTCGGCGACGGTGACGCGGCTCTCCCCCTGCTCGTCGGTTACCGGCAGGTCGCCGGCCTGGACGCGGTACTTGTTGGTCTTCTCGCCCTCGAGCAGTTGCACGGGGGGCGGGCTGACGTAGGACCATTCCACGGCACCGTTGGAGCCGCGGAAGGTTGCCAGTGCGTCTGCCTGCGCGAGCGCCTCCCCCTTGTGCTGCCGGGGGAACTGCGGGGAGTCGACGAAACGCCGGCCGGTGGCCTCCTTCAGGCTGCCGCCGCCGCCGACGAACAGCAGGCGGCCCACGCCGGCCCGCGGCAGGACGTCGAGGAGCACGCGGGCGGCCTCGGGCACCGTCTCGAGCCGACCGCCGTCCCGCCCCTTCACAGACGCGACCACGGCGTCGTGGCCTGCCACGACACCCTCGATGCCGTCGGGGTCGAGGATATCGGCGCTCGCGACGGCGGCTCCGTCCAGGTCCTCAAGGCGCGAAGGGCCCCGCGCGATGGCGGTAACCTCGTGCCAGCGGGAGAGGGCCTCTTGGGCCACGGCCCCGCCGATGTGGCCGGAGGCCCCGATGATCGCGATCTTCAGCGCGTCGTGGGTCACGGTACTTCCTCAATACTGACGGACGAGCACCGAACGCCGCACTGGCTTTAAGCCGCTCTGCCTGCTCCTACAACACGCTCTCATCGGCGATTCAGAATGCCGGGTCAGTACGTACCTCCCGAAGCGAAGGATTTTATTTGGAGAAATATTCCTCTATTCTAACGAATATGGAAGAATTATTTGACAGTACATTACCGCTCTTGTATCTTGTTGCACGGCGCAAAACAGGAACGGACGGAACAAGACAGGGAAGAGTCGCCGAGGGGTTGTTCCGGGTCGATGGACTTTTTGGTTCAGCCGGGACGGCGGCGCTCAACAGACAGCGTCGAAGGGGTACAGGCAAACACAGCATGCAAGCGACAGACGCACGAGACCCGGCCGCGCAGGTCACAGGTAGGGAGCGAAAGAAAGCCCCACCGGCGAGCATGTTCGGCACCACGACGTGGTCGTCTACGGGTACCTGGTCACGGAGCTCGCCAGCCAGTCCTTCCCCGAGGTCAACGGGACGGCGGCTCTGCTGGCCGGGTGGAGCTTCTTCTCCGTGGCCGTATTGGGGCGTCTGCTCGAGGCCCTGGTGCTAAGTTTTCTGGAGGACAGGATCGGACACCGGAACACGCTGGTTATACTGATAGCGACCGGGTCCTGCGCCACGGCAGGCATCGGGCTGCTGCCCGCCTACGCGCAGATCGGCGTAGTCGCCGCGATCTTCCTGTTCACATTCAGACTGTTCCAGGGCTTCACCATAGCGGGCGACGAGTCGGTAGCGCTCACCTTCACGTCCGAGTACTCTTCTAACGAGAGGAGGGGATTCTTCAGCAGCTTCAGCCAGGTCGCACTGGTCGGCGGCGAGCTGCTGGCGTCGACCGTCGGCGCGATCCTCTCCAGGGTGATGAGCATGGGGGCCGTCAACGACGCCATCTTTAGTTCGGTGGCCAGCGAGAGGCCTACGGACATCGAGGTGGTAGACGCGGGCGGGGTCTTACCGAGTGTCGCCCGATGACCCCAGCGGGCGACACGAAGTACCGAAAGGAGAAGCCGTGGCACTGACCGGCCGACTAGAAGGAAACGAGAGGCCCGGCAACAAGCTGGCTGTTATCCGTAGCCTTCACCCATCCCTAACGAAGGCCGAGCGGAAGGTCGCCGACGTGGTGCTCGAAGGCGACGAACGGATACTCTACGGTTCCATCACGGACCTGGCGGAGCGGGCCGGCGTCGGCGAGACTTCCGTGTTGCGCTTCTGCCGCCACGTCGGCTACCGGGGTTTTCAAGAGTTCAAGCTGGCGCTGGCCGGCGAGCTGACCGCCTCCGGCCGGGAGGACGAGAGGTCGGAGACCGACGCGCCGGCGACCCTCTACGAGAGGACCACCCGCAGGAACGTCCGCCTGATAGAGGAGACGTCCTCGCTGCTGGACGGCCAGGTGCTGGACCGCGTCGCGCGTCTGTTTCGGGAGGCCAGGCGTCTGGTCTTCTTCGGGGTCGGGTCGTCGGGGGCCACGGCCGAGTCCGCGGCGCACCGGTACCTCCGGGCGGGGCTGCCTGCCGAGGCGGTCTCGGAGGGGCACCTTGGCGTCGTGAAGGCGTCGCTTCTGGGTGAAGAAGACGTGATGGTCGTCGTGACCGTCTCCGGCAGCACCAGGGACGCCGTGGACGTCGCGAGGACCGCCGGCGAGAGGGGCGCGGAGGTCGTGTGCCTGACCAGCTTCGCGAGATCCCCCGTCACCCGGTTCGCGGGGACGGTGCTCCTGTGCGCCTCCAGGGAAGGCCCCGACGAGGGCAGCTCGCTGCACGCCAAGATAGCGCAGCTGCACGTCCTGGACCTAGTGTTCGAGGCCGCTCTCGCGGAGATGGGCGAGCGGGGCCGCGAGAACCTGCGCAGGACGGCCGAAGCCGTAAGCGACAAGCTCTACTAGCGTGTCGGCCGACTTCGGTTCCCTGATCCATTCCTTGAGGGGCGGCCTGACCGTGTCGTGCCAGGCGCCGGCGGGTCATCCCCTGCGTTCATCCAGCATCATGATGGCCCTCGCCCTGTGCGCCGAGGCGGGAGGCGCCGTCGGCATTCGCGCCAACGGGCCCGACGACGTCGCGGCGATAAGCCAGAACGTCGCCATACCCGTCGTGGGCATACACAAACAACCCTACGGGGACCGTTTCCTTATCACCCCGACCTTCGAGCACGCAGAGGGTCTGGTAGCCGCCGGCGCGGACGCGGTGGCCCTGGAGGCCACCCGGGAAATGGGGCTCGGCGACGCGGAACTAGGTCGCCTGATCGATCGTGTTCGAGACGGACTGCGTGTGCCGGTGATGGCCGACGTCTCCACCCTAGACGAGGGCCTGCGCGCCCGCGACATGGGTGCCGACCTCGTCGCGACCACGCTCTCCGGCTATACCGGGGAGAGCCGGGGACGTCCGAAACCCGACCTGGACCTGGTGGAGCAGCTCGCCGGAGCAGGGGTGCGCGTCGTCTGCGAGGGAAACGTGCGTGGCCCGACGCAAGCCCGGGAGGCTCTGGACCGCGGGGCATGGTCGGTGGTGGTGGGCACCGCGATTACGGACCCCCTCGCCGTGACGTCCTGGTTCGTCCACGCGCTCGGGACCGGAGCGTCTTCTCCAGAAGCACTTAAAGGCGTCCCCTCCGAGCGAGGCGAGAGATCGTGATCTACCTCTGCGTGGACGGCGGGCAGACGAAGACGGCGGTCTCCCTCCTGACCGAAGACGGCCGGCCGGTCGAGTCGTGGAAGGAAGGGCCGCTGACGACGCCCTCGAAACCCGGCGCGGCCGACGACCTGCGCGCGGTCGTGCGCCGGGCCTGCGAGGAGCTAGGACGGCGGCTGGCGCGCCGCTCCGCGGAATCCCCCGAGGCGGCTTGCTTCAGCCTCAGTGGCTACCTCGAACGGGCCGACGGGGCCCCGCCGACGGCGGGGGAAGTCCGGGTGCCCGTGCCGGCGCTCGTGGGGGAGACGGTGGCTGAATTTTTCCCGGGGATGGACCGAGTGCACACCATCCCGGACTACGTGGGCAACTGGGCCGCGGCGACCGGGGGGGAGCCGGGGATCATGGTCCTCAGCGGCGGCGGGACGGTCGCCTACGGCCGCGACGCGTCGGGCAACTCGCTGCGGGTAGGGGGCTGGGGCCACCTCCTCGGGGACGAGGGGAGCGGGTACTGGATCGGTCTTGAAGCCATAAGGGCGGCCCTCCGCTCGTGGGCCGACACGGCCCCCAAGACGGAGCTAGAAGAAGCGTTGATGACAGAGTTCCGGGTGGAGGAGGACCGGCAACTGATCGAAAAGGTCTACTCGGGGGACGTCCCGGACGCCGAGATCGCCGGCCTCGTGCCCCTGGTGGGCTCCCTCGCGGAACGCGGCGACGAGGTCGCTGCGGGGATACTGGACGCGGCGGCGGCCCACCTCGCCGGGATGGGCGCAGCCATGATCGAGGGATTGGGCGAGCTGCCCGTCCACCTCTCCGGGGGCGTCTTCCGCGTGGCCAGCATGGAGGAACGGTTCAGGCGCCTGCTTAGGGAGGCCGGATACGAAACGCAGGTGTTTCCGCGGTCCGTGGAGCCCTCGGAGGGTATCTTCCTGATAGCGAAGGGGGGAATACTGTGAAAGTCGTCGCTTGCCGGTCCGTGGTTGTTGCCCGCGGCGTCGCGTCGCGGCAGGGAAGAGATATGGAGGTTACCGTCTCATGACCAACGCTTCGTCGCCCGGTGCCGACCGGACCAGGAACAGGTACGTGTACTTCGTGGCGGGGATGAGCGCCCTCGGGGGTCTGCTCTTCGGCTACGACACGGGCGTGATCTCGGGTGCCCTCCTCTTTATCCGGGAGGATTTCGCCCTCTCGGCGTTCGTGCAGGGGCTCGTCGTCAGCGCGCTCTTGGCGGGCGCGCTGGTCGGTGCTATTGCGAGCGGCCCACTCTCCGACCGCTTCGGGCGGCGCAAGATCGTGATCCTAGCCGCGGTCGTCTTCGCCGTGGGCGCCGTGGCCGCCGCCCTGGCGCCGAGCGCGGGGTTCCTGGTCGCGGCGAGGGTCGTGCTGGGCCTTGCCGTGGGGCTGGCGTCGGTGATCGTGCCCCTGTACCTCGCGGAGATGGCCCCCTCGGACATCCGCGGGGCGCTCGTGACTCTGAACCAGCTCATGATCACGGTCGGCATCTTGGCCGCGTACCTTGCGAACTTCGCCCTGGCGAACGCCGAGGCGTGGCGCTGGATGCTCGGCCTCGCGGTCGTCCCGTCGATCGTCCTGGGGGTGGGCATGCTCTTCCTTCCCGAGAGTCCCCGATGGCTCGTGACCAACGGGGCCCCGGACCAGGCCCGCGCCGTCCTGGCCCGGGTGCGGGACCCCAACAACGTGGAAGCGGAGATGAGGGACATCGAGGAGATGGAACGCCAGTCGGAGGCAGAATCCGAGGCGGGGTGGAGGGAGCTCTTGGCGTCGTGGGTGAGGCCCATGATCGTGATCGTCATACTCCTCAACTTCCTCGGCCAGGCTTCCGGCATCAACACCATCATCTACTTCGCCCCGACGATCCTGGAGACGACCGGCTTCGAGGCCTCGGCGTCCATCCTCGCGACCACGGGCGTCGGCGTGGTAAACGTCCTCATGACGGTCGTCGGCATGGCGCTGGTCGACCGCGTCGGTAGAAAGGGACTTCTGCTCTCGGGGCTGGTCGGGATGATCTTGAGCCTGGGCCTGCTGGGGCTGGCCTTCGCCCTGCCGAGCCTCTCCGGCGTGATCTCCTGGGTCGCCGTGGGGTGCTTGCTGCTCTACATCGCCTCCTTCGCGGTCAGCATCGGCGTGATCATCTTCCTGATCCCGCCTGAGATCCTGCCGCTCAGGGTGCGCGGGTCGGCGATGAGCATCGGCCTGATGGTGAACTGGAGCTCGAACTTCGTTATAGCCCTGACCTTTCTCCCGCTGCTCGAGGCGGTGGGTAGACCCGCAACCTTCTGGCTGTTCGGCGTGATGTGCGTGATCTTCTGGCTCTTCACCTACTTTTTCGTCCCCGAGACAAAGGGCCGCAGCCTGGAGCAGATAGAGAGGGACCTGAGGGGCCGGACGACGGTAACGGGCGCCCGGGTATGAGGGGCGAGAGAGGAGGACGATCCTTGGCCGGTGCCAAGATGGAGAGGGAGATCCGCGGGCAGCCCGAGGCCCTCGGGCTGGTTCTGGAGGGCTGGCCCGAGGCGCTGGCCACGGCCGGCACCCTGCGTGAGCGAGGCTTCCGGTCGGTCTCGCACCCGAAACCACCCTCGCGACGGAAGTGCTGAGGAGGTTTCGTGCCGACGACGAGCTGAACCTTCTTAACAAAGTCTACTCGGGTGCGGTGTCCAACGGCGCCTGCAGCTCACTTGTACAGATGGTGTTGTTCCTAGCCGAAAGGGGTGACAAGGCAGCAGACCGGATACTGGGCGGGACGACCCGGCATCTCGCGGCCATGGGCGCCGCGACGATCGAGCGGCTGGGTCGTCCGCCCGTGCACCTCTCGGGTGGCGTCTTTCGGGCGCCGACCACGAGAGGGCGGTTCGAAGCAGCACCGACCTCGTGGCGGGCTCGCTCTCCGAGGAGTCGGTCCGCTGCTTTATCGGCGAGCGCGTGCGCCTTCCTACCGAGGTGTGTTCTGCCTCTCGTGAATGAGAGCGAGCCCGGCGCCCTCCGGTCGGGCGCTACGGATGCTGCCAGCTTCGCCGCTAGATACGGTCTATGTCGCGGGACGCGGAGATCTGAGCGCGAGGTGGCGAAGGGCAGCCCACGAGACGAACCGTCCGGCTACGGAAAGAGGTGTAAGGACGTGAGAACATTAGATAGAGGTAGCGTGCGGGTGCTCGTCGCGGACGATTATGAGGCGATGAGCGGGGCCGCCGCGGAGCTGGTGGCCGGACAGCTGAGGGAGAAGCCCGACTCGGTCTTCCTCGTGCCGACCGGCACCACGCCGTTGGGCATGTACCGGAGGCTGGCCGCAATGCATCGTGAGGAAGGCGTGTCCTTCGCCCGGGCGACGTTCTTCAATCTCGACGAGTACTTGGGGCTGCCTGCGGACCACCCGGCGAGCTACCACGCGTACATGGAAGAGAACTTCTACTCCCGGGTGGACGTGGACACCGCGCGCGTGCACGTCCCCCGGGGGGCCGCGCCGGAACCCGAGGCCGAGTGCGAACGGTACGAGGCCGCGATCCGGGACGCGGGGGGCGCCGACCTGTGCGTGCTCGGCATAGGGCGAAACGGACACATCGGGTTCAACGAGCCGGGCGCGCCGCTCTCTTCCCGTACCCGCGTGGTGCGCCTCTCCGAGTCGACGCGGGAGGTCAACGCGGTCGACTTCGAGGGCGGCCTGGCCCCCGAGAGTGCGATCACGGTGGGAATGACGACCATCCTGGAGAGCAGGACGGCCCTGCTCCTGGCCTCCGGGGCGAACAAGGCGGCGGCCGTTGCAGCCGCGATCGACGGCAAGGTGTCCGAGGCCGTGCCCGCCTCGGCCCTCAGACGTCACGGGCGCGCTACCTTCATCATCGAGCGGGTCGCGGCCTGGAGGTTGACCAGGAACACAGGGGTTTGAGCCGCCTGGCATTGAGCGGACGCGTGGTCGTCGACCGCGAGGTCTGGGACCGGGGCACGGTGCTTATCGAGGGCGGAAAGATCCTGGCCGTCGAACGGGGCCTCGTGCGTGGGGACACGACGGTGGAGGAACCGGACGGCTACCTCGTGCCCGGTTTCGTCGACCTTCAGGTCAACGGCGCGTTCGGTGTGGACGTTGCCACGCAACCGGAGAAGCTGGTCGAGCTCTCGCGCGCCCTGCTCGCGACGGGGACCACGGCGTACCTCCCCACCTTGATCTCCCTACCCCGCGGCAGGTACCAGGACGTGCTCGCGCGGCTGGACATGGACGACGAACCCGTCGTGGGACCGCTTGGCCTCCATCTGGAAGGACCCTTCCTGAACCCGAACAGGCGAGGAGCGCATCCCCGCTGCGACATCGCAAACCCCGACCCCGCCTTCCTCGCCGCGTTGCTGGAGCACACCCGCGTCCGCATGGTCACGTTGGCCCCCGAGATGCCCGGCGCCGGCACGCTGACGGCGCTGGCGAAGCGTTCCGGGGCGGTGGTGTCCGTCGGACATTCGGAGGCGACCTTCGAGGAGGCCAGGAACGCTTTCCGGCAGGGCATCCCCAGCGTGACGCACCTATTCAACGCCATGAACCCTTTTCACCACAGGGAGCCCGGTATCCTTGGGGCGGCGCTGGCTCAGAGGCACGTCGCCTGTGGGTTGATCGTCGACGGTCGTCACGTCCACCCCGCGGCGGTCGACCTGACCTACCGCACGTTCGGTCCCGACCGGATCTACCTAGTAACCGACGCCATGGCCGCGTGCGGCATGGGGGAAGGTGCCTACTCGCTCGCGGGCCAGAAGGTGACTTCGAAGGGCGGGATCCCGCTCCTGGAGAACGGTACGCTGGCGGGAAGCGCCCTGCGCATGGACGAAGCCCTCAGGAACGTTCTCGCGTTCACGGATTGCACCCTTCCAGAGGCGGTGGCGATGGTCTCCACCACCCCGGCCAGGATCTCCGGAGAAGGCAGGCGCAAGGGGAAGCTCGCACCCGGGTACGACGCCGATGTGGTGGCGCTCTCCGCGGACCTGAAAGTCCGAGCGGTGTGGGCGGCCGGCGAACGCCGGTACGGTTGACGTTCGTTGCGCAACGAACGTCAACCGTACCGGGACGATCCTCGCAAGCATCTATCTGAACACGGACCCTCGTCTCCTACCTTCCGGTGTCGTACGGGGTCGTCGAGCGCTACGGGCGGCCGTCCCCATGAGCGTGGGTGAGGAGCACGTGCTTGACCCGACCCGGGGGGACGCCGGCGCCCTCGATGTTGGCGACTATGCGCTTGGGCTCCACGCCGCTGCCCGCGTCGATCAGGGTGTGCTCCGTGCTCCCGTCGAGTAGAAAGACGTTGCAGTCTAGCGGGTGGCTCGCCAAGAAGCCCATCTTCCCGCTTCCAATTAGGCTGACCCTCCCCGAGATCCGCAAGCCACGTCCTCATCCCACTCCGCCAAACTACCCACCACGTTGCGTCAGGCCGAAGCCCCGGACCATCCCGGCGTAGAATTCGGCGGCCCGCTCGACGTGCTCGGCGGGCACCCACTCCTCCCCGGAGTGGGCCTGGGCGATGGAACCCGGCCCGAAGACGATGCTGGGCACTCCCTTCAGTTGCTGCAGCTTGCTCGCGTCGCTCCCGTACGCTACGCCGTGCAGGCGGTCCTCCAGGCCCATCTCCGAGGCGACCCGCTGCGCGCAGCGGGCGGTCGCGGACTCGGGCGGGGTGTCGAGGGGCCAGTCCAGCAGCAGCTCCTCCGCGTCGAAGTGGACGTTCGAGCCGTGGAGGCGTTCCTGCAGGGTCTTTAGGATACCGTCCAGCACCTCGCGGGCGTCCTCGCCGGGGACGATCCTACGGTCCACCTCGATGGCGCACTCTTCGGGGACGATGTTGATCTGGGTCCCGGCCCGGATCGTCGACACCACGATCGTCGGCGGCCCCACCAGCGGGTGGTCGAGGTCCGCCAGCCCGCCCTCGACGTCCTCCTTTATGACCTCCATCACCTCCGCCATGCGGTAGATGGCGTTGTCCCCTTCGTGGGGGACCGAGCTGTGGGCCGCCTTGCCGCGGGTCGTGAGCCGGAACCTCGCGCAGCCTTTGTGCGCCACCACTATCCCGAGGTCGGTCGGCTCCCCGACGACGGCGCCGGCCACGGAGACGTCCGAGTCGATAAAGGCCAGTATTCCCTCGAAGGCGCGCTCCTCGTCCACCGCGGCGCACAGGACGACGTCAGAAGACAACTGCTCGGGATTTCTGGCGCACTCTTCGACGGCATGGAGCATCGCGGCCAGCGAGCCCTTCGTGTCGCACGCCCCACGGCCGTAGAGGCGGTCGCCCACGTAGGTCGGCTCCAGCGGGTTCTCCATGCTCCCCAAAGAGACCGTGTCCATGTGCGCCTCGAACAGCAAGGCGTTCTCGGGATGACCGACGCGCAGCTCCGCCACCACGTTCTCCCGACCCGGGGACACCGGCTGCCGGTGGACCTTGAGCCCGGCCTCGCGGCACCTCCGCTCGACGTAGCCGGCTATCTCCCACTCGCCCCTGGCGTCTTCCCCGAAGAAAGGGTTCACGCTCTGGATGCGGATCAGGTCCTCCAGCGTCTTCAGTGACGGGTGCTCGTTACCCACTTGACCCTCCCTTACCGGTTCTTGGGCGTCCTTAGGAGACGTCCAGGCTGACGGTCTTGAGCTGGGTGAACTCTTCGAGGGTGTGCCTTCCTCCCAGCCGGCCGCGCCCCGATGCCCGTCCCGCTCTGCCACCGAACGGCAGGTGCAGCTCCCAATAGTTGCTCGTGTCGTTCACGACGACCGATCCCGCCTCGAGGCGCTCCGAGAACCAGAACGCCCGGGACAACGATGAGGTGAAGACCGCCGCTACCAGCCCGTGCCTGCCGGCGTTGGCCGCGCGCAGCATGGCCTCGTCGTCCGGCAGCCGGACCACCGGGACCAAGGGTCCGAAGGTCTCCTCCATGACCGCCGAGGCCTCCGCGGGCACCGAGTCGGCGATCGTCGGTTGGTAGTACAGCCGGGTTGGGAAGCCGCCGGCCCGGCCCCCGCCCGAGACCACCTCGACACCCCGGTCGGCGAGATCCGCGACGTGCGCGTCCAGGGCGCTCGCCACTGCCTCGGTGTGCACGGGGCCCATGGTCACCCCGTCGGCGAAGGGCGAGCCCAGGACCAGATCCTCCGCCCGTTCCTTGAGGCCGGCGACGAGCTCGTCGGCCAGCCGCTCCCCGGCCATCACGGTGCCCGCGCTGCTGCAGACCTGCCCCGCGTTGGCGAACGAGGCGTCGACGATGGCCGGTACCGCCCGCTCCAGGTCGGCGTCGTCGAGGACGACGATCGGACCGTTGCCGCCGAGCTCCAGCAGCAGGTGCTTGTCCCAGGCGGCGCGAGCCACCGCCGCGCCCGTCTCGGCCCCCCCGGTCAGCCCGACAGCATCCACGCCGGGGTGGGTCACGAGGTGTTGCGCCGGCTCGACGAGGTCCGTGAGGATAAGGTTAACCATCCCCTCCGGGGCGCCGGCCTCGAGCATCAGCTCGGCCAAACGCACCGAGATGCGTGGCGTCGTCGGTGCGGGCTTCCACACGAAAGGCGTGCCGGTGGCGAGCGCCGGCCCCAGGTACTCGATCGGTATGTTGAAGGGAAAGTTCCACGGCGTAACGAGCGCCCACACGCCGCGCGGCTGGCGCATGACGATCACGCGCTTGTTCGGGTCGTCGGTAGGCGGGTTGTAACCGCCGAGCCGCCGCACCTCCTCGGCGGCGAGCCGGAAACCGTATGCCCCGACCGCGACCTCGGCCAGGCTCTCGCCGATGGGCTTGCCGTGCTCCTCCGACAAGGCGGTCGCCAGCGTCTCGGCGCGGTCCTCGATAAGGTCCGCGCAGCGGTGGCAGAGTGCCACCCGCTCGCGCAGCGGTATCCACCGGGTGCGGTCGAACGCCTCCCTCGCGGTGGCCACGGCCCGGTCCACGTCCTCGAGCGAGGCCCCGCCCACGTCGGCCAGGTGCTCGCCGGAACTGGGGCTGCGCAGCTCGTACACGTCGTGGACAGAGGTCCACCGTCCGGCGACGTAGGAGCCCAATGTCTCGCTCATGCCTACCTCCTGCGAATCACGACGTTCGGGTGGTCACGGCGCCTCCGCCAGTATCCTCGACACCGCCCCCGAGCAGCGGTCCACCGCCGCCCGGAATAGTCGCTCGCCGGCGGCGGCGGACGCCTCCTCGGGCCTGCCTATCACGCCCGTCGGGTTGATCTCCCCGAACGGCTTGACCACGGAGACCTCATCGCCGCCGAACATGTGGGGGTCGGGCCAGGCCGGCGGCGTGCCGCCGGAGGGTATCGCCTCTCGCGCCACGAGGTCGGGTCTCAGGTGCATGACGATAGAGGTTTCCATGGCGCACGCGTGCCCGACCGACGAGCGCGGGTCCGGGAAGACGTCGCCGAGCGCGTCGGCGAGAAGGTCGAAGTACGAGATGGCGTAGGCGCGGACGCCGGCCCCGGCCAGGTCGGTGAGGGCGACCCTCAAAGGAGCTTTGTTGCCGTGGTGGCCGTTCAGCAGGACGGGGACGAACCCCCCGTCGGCGAGTGACTTGCACACGTCGAAGGCGAGGACGATAAAGGTGCCCGTCCGTAAGGAGACGGTCCCGGCGAACCCGGTGTGGTGCCACGAGCAGCCGTAGGCCAATGGCTCGGCGACTACCCCGTCGATGTTCTCGGCGACCTCCCTGGCCACGGCCTGGGCGATAAGGACATCGGTGTATAGCGGGAGGTGCGGTCCGTGTTGCTCGATCGCCCCCGTCGGCACGATCGCGACCGTCAGCCGGTCGGCCCGCCGGGCGGCCTCGGATGAGGTGAGGGACGACAACGAAGCGGGGTCGTTCATCGCGTCCCGGCCGAGCTCGCGCGGTTCTGCAGGGCGCGGAAGCCGGCCTCGGCCGACAGGGCGACGATGATGATCGCACCCTTAAAGAACTCCTGGCTGGAGGGGTCGACGCCGAGCACCCTGAGGATGTTGGTCACGAGGCTGACGATGACGGCGCCGGTCAGCGTGCCACCGACGCTCCCGCGCCCCCCGAAGATGCTTGTGCCGCCGATGACGGTGGCCGTGATCGCGTCCAGCAAAAGGCTTATGCCGCCGATGTTGGGAGCGATGATCGAGACCCGGCCCACGAGTAGAACCGCCGCGAGCGCCGTCATCAGGCCGCTGAAGACGTAGATAAGAACCTGCTGGCGCACCATCGGGACGCCCGAGAGCCTGGCGGCCTCGGCGTTGGACCCGAGGGCGTAGCTTCTGAGGCCGAACCTCGTGTACCGGACGACACCGACGACCAGGGCGGAGACGAGGCCGACGACGAGGACCGCTATGGGCACCGGCCCGAACGACCCGCTTCCGAGGGCGTCGAGGGTCGGGTTCTGCACGATCAGGGTCTCGGTCGCCAGAAGCAGGGTCAACCCCTGCACGATCGTCAAAGAGGCGAAGGTGGTCACGAAGGGGGGTATCCCGAGCACCCCGATCACCAGGCCGTTGAAGAGGCCGAGCACCACGCCGCCGCCTATACCCCACACCATAGCCTCGATCAGAGAACCGCCCGACAGGAGCGTGGCCCCGATCAGGACCGAGCACAGGCTCACGCCGTACGCCGGGGAGAAGTCGATGCCGCCGGAGACCAGCACCACCATCGCACCGAGGGCGACCAGCGCGATCGGCGTCGCCTGCACCAGCACGTCCACCATGTTGGCCGCGGCGATTATCCTGGGGTCCACGACCGCCGCGACGGCCACGATGACGACCAGCAGCAACTGCGGCGCAAAGTCGAGGATCCTGGCCCAGGAGAACCGTCCGCGGGACTTATCCAAGACCCGGTCGCTCCACCGCGTTGAGCACCACCGTGCGCACCTCGCTCATCTCCTCTATGGACCATGTACCCCCGCTGCGGCCGACGCCGCTGAGACTCCCCGAGGCCCCGCCGGCCGGCGTCTGCGGCTCCCAGTAGCTGCTGGCCTCGTTTATGTTCACGATGCCGCACGGCATCTCCTCGGCCAGCGCGAACGCCCTCTCCGTGTCCCGGCTGAAGATGGCCCCCGAGAGCCCGTACGGGCTGGAGGCTACCAAGGAAGGCAACTGGGAAAGCTCCGAGAACCTGACTATGGGGGCGACGGGCCCGAAGGTCTCGTCCTTGTTTAGCCGGGACTCGGGCGCGACCCTGTCGACCACCGTCGGTTGCACGAACTGGCCGGTGGGCATCCCCGCGAGCGTGCCCCCGCCCGCCAGCACCGCGGCTCCCATGGACCTCGCCTCCTCGACCTGCTCGACGATCTTGCGGGCGCCGTCGGCGGTGTGGACCGGGCCCATGGTGGTGGCGGCGTCCAGGGGGTCGCCGAGCCGTACCCCGGACGCCAGCCCGACCAGGCGCTCGGCCAGCTCGTCGGCGACGGCCTCGTGGGCGATGATGCGCTCCGTGGAGGTGCAGATCTGGCCGGCGTTGGCGAAGCTGCCCCCTGCCACGGCCGAGGCCGCGGCCTCCACGTCGGCGTCTTCGAGCACAATCGAGGGCCCGTTGCCCCCGAGCTCGAGCAGCAGCGGCTTGCCGGCCGCCCGCGTGGCGACCTTGTGCCCGGTCCCCGTGCTGCCCGTGAAGCCGACGGCGTTCGTGCCCGGGTGCGTCACCAGCGCGTCGCCGACCACCGCGCCCTCCCCGATAACGAGGTTGATGGCGCCTCTCGGTAACTCCGCCGCCTCGACGCACGCCATCAGCTCGCTGGCGACGGCCGAGGTGCTCGGGGGCGGGACCCACACGAGGGCGTTGCCGGCGGCCAGCCCGGGACCCAGGTAGTAGATGCAGGCCACGCCCAACGGGAAGTTCCAGGGCGTGATCACGCCGTACACCCCCCGCGGCCGGCGCAGCGCGAAGGCGCGCTTCGTGGGGTCGCGCATGGGGATGACCCGGGAGGTCATCCATTTTATCTGCTCCCCGGATTCCCGGAACGCCCCGACGCAGGCGTCCACCTCCCCCAACGCCTCCGAGTGCAGGGGCTTGCCGTGCTCGGCGGAGAGCGTACGCGCCAGCTCCTCCCTGCGCGCCGCCACCGCGTCCGCCAGCCGCCCGCACAGCTCGGCCCGCTCGAAGGCGGTCATCCGCGCGAGCCCGGGGGCCACGGCCCCGGCCGTGCGGACGGCGCGGTCCACCTCCGCGGCGCCCCCGAGGGGGATCGTCCCGATCTTCTCCCCCGTCGCGGGGTTCCTCACCTCGCGGGACTCCCCGTCACCGGAGACCCATTCCCCTCCCAGGTACATCGGGAATCTCATTTCGCCGCTCTTACTCATCGTCGCTCCTCCTCACGTCTTATCGAGCCCACGAGCATCTGGTTCAAGCCGACTCGTGCATCGCCAGTACCTCCAGCGCCCGGTCGACCTGCGCGTTATCGTTGTACAGATGGAACCCAAAGCGCACGCCGCTCGGCCTAACGGACGCCTTCACGCCGCGCCGCAGAAGTTCCCGGTGCAGCCCGTCCGGATTGGGGACCGAGAGTGCCACCACCGGGGAAGGCAGCTCGGTGCCTGACAGGTTGCGCTCGAAGCCCAGTTCGACGCATCCCGCCTTGAAGCGAGAGGCCAACCCCAGCGCGTGCCTCTCCAGCCCCCGAATGCCGATACGGGCCAGCATCTCCAGGCCGGGTCGTGCGGCCACCCAACTCAACCAGGCCAGCGACTGATCGAACCTGCGCGCGTCGTCGAAAGGCCTGTACGGCTCCCCGTAGTACCGCCCCTCCACCACGTCGGCCGCGGACATGGGCCCCGCCAGCACGGGCCAGTACGACTCCTGCAACCCCGGGCGGACGTAGAAGTAACCCGTCCCCCGCGCCCCGAGCAGCCACTTGTACCCGGCGGCGGCCACGAAGTCCGCACGCTCGTCCTCCGCCCCGGCCTCCAGCACGCCCATGGACTGGGTAGCGTCGACGAAGACCGACACGTCCCTTCTGTGTGCCGCCGCCACGATGCTCCCGAGATCCACCCTCGCGCCATCGCTAGACTGGACCGAAGAGACCGCGACCAGAGCGACGTCGTCCCTTATCTCATGGACGATCCGTTCCGAGAGCGCGCCGTCGCCTTGCAAGACCGTCACCTCGCGCCCGAAACGGCGCTGGGCGAGCCAGGGGAGGAGGTTCGAGCGGTACTCGCGATCGGCGACGACGATGCGTCCGGGCGCGAGCTGCGCGGCCACCGTGGCGGCGGCGACCACCACCGAGGGGACGAGCGCAACGTCCGAGGACCGGCAGCCCAGCAAAACCGCCACCGAAGAGCGGGCGGCCTCCGCGTCGGCCTCCCATTCTTTCCAATCGGCGTCGCCCGCCTCCCAGCGCCGGACCGCCCGCTTGAGGGCCTTGGCGCCCCGGGCAACGGGCACCCCCTGGGTTGGCGTGTCGAAGTACGCCAGCTCCCCGAGCGCGGCAAACTCCTGTTCGTCGAGCTCCAGCACTGGGCCTCTACACCGCCTCCACGGTCTCGGGTTTTCCGCTCTCCACCGAGCGCAGGATGGCGTCGTTGACGGCGACGGCCCTCATGGCGTCGGAGACCGGGACCACGAACTCTTTGTCGTCGCGGACACAGGTCACGAAATGCAGGACCTCGGCCGCGAGGTCGCCCGCGATCAGGCCGTTCACCTCGGGCCAGTGCAGCCCGTCGGGGAACTCGACGCCCGACGGCGCCACGACCTGCAGGCCGTGGTCGTGCACGTCGAGCTTTACCACGCCCTCCGTGCCGTAGACCTCCAGCCGGGCGTTGATCGCCGAGGGCATCTGGGGCGGCACGGTCCAACCGAAGTGCAGGGAGCCTATGGTGCCGTCCTCGAACTCGCAGGTGCTGAAGATTGAGTCCTCCGAGTCCACGCCGGCGAGCGGCATGATCTTGGAGACCGCCCGCGAGTAGACGCTGGTGACCCTCTTGCCGCTCACCCACTGGATCGCGTCGACGTCGTGCACCCCGAGGTAGAAGCACACCGAGCTCGAGCCGGCCATCCTCTCCCCGACCTCGCGCGGGGAGAACCTTGTGCCGGTCACGTGCACGGGGTCCCCCACCTCCCCGGCGGCGATGGCCTGCGCCGCACCGACGTAGCGGGGGTCGAACCGCAGCAAGTGACCGACCATCAGCCGGCCGCCCCCGGTCTGCTCGGCGTCCGCTATGCGGCGGGCCCCCTCCAGGGTGTCGGCCATCGGTTTCTCGAGGAGTACGGCCTTGCCGGCTGAGAGTATCTGGGACGTCACCTCGACGTGCATCCTGTCCGGCAGAGCGACGGTGAAAGCTTGGACGGTCCCGTCGTCCAGCAGTTCTTGGACGTCCGCGACGTGTCGCGCCCCGTACCTCTCCGCGACCGCAGATCCCACCTCGGCGTTGGGGTCGACGATGGCCACCAGCTCCGCCGAGTCGCACTCGGCGTACGTCCTGGCGTGCAGCTCGCCCATGAAACCCGCCCCCACCACCGCCACCTTGAGTCTATCCATCGTTCTCACTCTCCCCTGCATCGTCGCGTTTGTCTATGTGCTCGGCGGGCGCCCGTTCTGCGCTCCCGAGTGCGTGGCGCATGATCTCCTGCTCCGTCGCGCCGCTTTCGAGCTCGGCCACGCTCCTTCCTTCGTGCATGACGACGACGCGGTCCGCGACCCCGAGCACCTCCGGAAGCTCGGAGGAGACCATCAAGATCGCGACGCCACGCGTCTTGAGCTCCCCGACGAGCTTGTGAATCTCCGACTTGGCCCCCACGTCCACCCCACGGGTGGGCTCGTCCAGCAGCAGAAGCCTCGGATCGGTCGCCAGCCACTTGCCGAGCACCACCTTCTGCTGGTTGCCGCCCGAGAGTGACTCGACCGCGCTGTCGGGGTTCGGGGGGCGTACGTTGAGGCTCTGGATCAAGGACCGGACCATCGTCCGCTCCGCGCGCGGGTTCACGAACCCGGCCCTGCCGCGGCCCCGCGTCCACACGAGGCCGAGGTTGTGCTGGGTGGACATGGCGGGCACGATGCCGGCCTCCTGCCGGTCTTCCGGTATAAAGGCCACCCCCCGCGCCGCGAGGGCTGCCGGGGAAGGAGCCTCCAGCACCTCGCCGGCTACCTCGACCTTGCCGCCACGCAGCTTCGACAGGCCGAACACGCCCTCCAGGATCTCGCTCCTACCCGACCCCATCAGGCCGGAGAGCGCCACTATCTCGCCAGACTTCACCGAGAAGGTGGCGTCCCTGAGCAGACCGCCGTCGTCCAGGCCCTCCACCCGCAACACGACGTCGCCCGACCGCGCCTCTGTTCGCGGGAACACCTCCTCGACCTGCCGGCCGACCATCATCTCCACGAGGTCCGCCTCGGTGGTGGTAGAGAGGTCCGCGTCGCCCACGTGCCGGCCGTCCCGGAGCACGACCGCGCTGCGGGCGAGGTGGAAGATCTCTTCCATCTTGTGCGATATGTAGAGGATCGCCACGCCGCGCTCCACGAGGCGCCCGATCAACGCGTACAGCTGATCCCGTTCGCGAGTCGAAAGGGCCGACGTCGGCTCGTCCATGACGATCAGCCACGCCCGCCCGAGCATCGCCTTGCAGACCTCGACCATCTGCCGCTGCCCCACGGTAAGGCGCTCGACGGGGGTAGCGGGGTCCACGTCGAGCTCCAGCTCCCCCAACAGTCGTCGGGCCTCCCGCAGCATCGCGCGCCGGCGCATGAGACCGCTCCTGCCCAGACGAAGCTCCCGACCGAGGAACATGTTCTCCGCCACGCTCAGCACGGGGACCAGGCTGAAGTGCTGGTGGATGACGCTTATCCCGGCGGCGCGGGCGTCGTCCGGGTTCTGCAAGCGTGCCTGGTGGCCGTCGATCCGTATCGAACCTTCGTCCGGTTCGTGGACGCCGGCCAGCACCTTGACGAGCGTGGACTTCCCCGCCCCGTTCTCCCCAACAAGGGATACGACCTCCCCCGAAGATATCTCTAGGCTGACGTTGTCCAGGGCCTTCACCCCGGGAAACGATTTCCCCACGCCGATCAGCTCCAGCGTACGAACGTCCTGGGGCGGCCGATCGCTCATTCGGCTCCCCCCTCCGGGCCGCGGACGCGGCCCAGCTTCTTGAGCCAGAGCGCGGGCCGAGAGACCCCCACCTGGTTGGTCAACACGGCCAAGAGGATGAGCACCCCCGTGACGATGTACGTGATCTCCTGGCGCACCCCGAGAAAGGAGAGGCCGGCCGTTATTACGCCGACCAGTACCGCACCGAGAAAGGTGCTCACTATGCTTCCTTCCCCGCCGGAGAGCTTGGTCCCCCCGACTATGACCGCGGTAATGGCCGCGAACTCCAGCCCCTCACCCGCCAGGGGCTGCGCCGAGCCGAGCCTCCCCACGGTGATGACGGAGCCCACCCCGGCCGCCAGCCCGGCGAGGACGTAAGTGAGGAACTGCGTCCACCGCACGGGAATGGTGGAAGCCCGCGCGGCCTCTGCGTTGCCGCCCACCGCGAAGACCCACCGCCCGAAGACAGTGCGGTTGAGCAGAACCCAGAAGAGAACCAACAGCACGAGCGACAGGACGACCGAAACGGGCACCCCCAGCAACTGCGAGGAACCGAACCACAGGACGAGCGGCTGGCCGACGTCGATGCTGGAAGCCCCGGACAGGCTGAGGCTCGCGCCCCGTCCCAGGGCGAGCGTGCCGAGGGTCGCGATAAACGGGCTGACGCCGATGACGGTTATCAGGAAGCCGTTGAGCGCACCGACCCCGACCCCTGCGAGCAGGATCGCGAAGAGTCCCAGCAGCGGCGGCAGGCCCGCCTGCAAGGTCAGCGCACCGATGATCCCGGCAACGGCGACCGTGGAGCCGACCGAGAGGTCGATCCCCTTGGCGACGATCACGCAGGTCATGGCGAAGGCGATGATCGAGATCACGGCCGTCTGCAGCCCGATGTTGAGGAAGTTTCCCAGGCTCAAGAAGCCGGGGCTCGCGACGCCGAAGGCCAAGCCTATCAGGCACGTGGTCACGAGCAGGAGCATCTGCCTCACCACCTGCGGACCGAATCGGATGTCACGCATCAAGCCGGACGCCTTTCACATCGACGACACGCCGGGGACCCCCCGAAAGCCAACGTTCTGGCGGGCGGATCACCCCACCGACATGGCGCTCGAGGGCTGATCCGGCCCAAACTCCTCGGCGTAGGACTGGGCCGTCTCCGTCGCCTCCTCGGGCGTTACCGCATCGACCTCTAAGCCCCGATCCGCCAAACGCGAGGCCATGTCGTCTGCCATGACGAAGTAGGTGGGCATGAACAGCTCCTTGTTGAATTTCTCGCCCTTCGCTATACGCGCGCCGACGGCGACGTTCCAGTAGCCGACCCTCTCGGCTCCGGTCAGCACGTCGATCACCATGGAGCCGTCTTTGAGCATCGGGTGCATCTCGGCGTCGCCGTCGTGGCCGGCGTACAGTATGTCGTCTCTGCCGGCGTTCTCCGCCGCGTTCATCGCCGCGAGCACCAGCGGGTCCGAGACGGAAGCTATGCCCGCGAGATCGGGGTACGTGGTGAGCCAGGTCTCCACGGCGGCTTGGGCTTGGGCGGTGTCGAAGTCCGTCGGCTGTACAGACACCAGCTCGATGTCCGGGAATTCCTGCTCGATGGTCTCCTTGAAGCCCGCCTCGCGGGTGTCCGACACGTAGTTGCCACGCGAACCGACCAGAAATGCGATTTGGCCTTTCTCATCCAAGGCCGTCGCCAGCGCCCGGGCCACCGTGGCCATGTTCTCGTAGTCCGGATAAAGGGTGTTGAAGTTCCAGCCCGCCTCCACCTTGTTGCCCATGGTGACCACCGGGGTCTCCGCCTCCTCGGCCTGCCGCACAACGGGCTCGAACGCCTTGGCGTCCACAGGGTCGATCAGGATCACGTCCTGCTCCTGCTGCACGTACCGCTCGGCGATGGCTATCTCGTTCTCTATGTTCCCGTCGGCGCTCTGCCAGACCGTCCTGACGTTGTAGTCCTTCGCCGCCTCTCCCCCGGCCTCCTGCATGCGCACGAAGAAGGGTAAGGTCAGGTTGATCATCGCGAAGCCCAAGGTCTTGTTGCCCTGCCCAACGGCCCCCTCGTCTCCGCCCTGGCTCTCGCTCTGACCGCCACCGCCTGCGAACGGCCCGCAGGCGGCGATCCCGCCGGAGATCGCAGGCAACGTCAACGTCATCCCGGCTCGCTTCAGAAAAGCTCGCCGGCTCCAGCGACGGTCGTCTCCAGACTGCGGTGAGTGCTCCTTCATGGCTCCGTCCTCCTTACGGTAAATCACCGGAGTCCCTCTCTGAGTCGGTGCTCATTCCCCGCAGCTTCATCGACGAGCTCCGCGAGCGTACCGGCCCGATCAACGTCTCCGACTACTCTCCCTTTCCTTCCCCAAAGTCCCCATGTGTGTGGAATTTTCCCCTTATTATCTCTAATGAGTGGAATGTTCCTCCAAATTGGGAGTCTACAGGAACTCGGAATGTTGTGTCAAGAATGGCTTTGCGGACGTTCTTGCCTCCGACGAACCGATCACCTTGCTGCGTTTTCCCATGGGGATCGTCGTAGCAGAGAAGGTGGACACGATGATCTTTCGAGGCGATGCCAACACCCGCGAGAGAGACCACGCGGACGTGCTGATGCTGTCCAAGACGCACGCCCTCGAAGCGCGTGCATTGCGGAAGGCGCTAGAAGAGACGGCCGCTTACCGTGGTACGGAGTTACTTCCTCTTACGGACGCGCTGGACACCCTGCCCACGGCCCGGCAGGCAAGCTGAAAGGCCTTCGTGTACCCGTCTTAACGAAGTGCTGCCAGACAGCTTTGAGCAGGCAGTGCGGCAAGTATTCGAATCTGTGGATCCCATTCTACGTGGTGATCCGGGGCTCGACCGATAAAACCAATCCGCGCGTGTGTGGACCCAACCTTCCTCTAGTACGGAAGACGACCATTTGCCATTCTCGACCGAGACTTGACCACGATCTAAGCGGGTCGATCAGGCCACCCCGGGAGCAAAAACACGCAGCCTGGGGGCTTCACGGGTACCCAAAAGGGCAAAACGTCTTGGGACGAGTAGTCTACGGATCAGAAGGTTGCAGAGCGGAACCCACTGGGTATACCTAGCGTCTCACGTCCGCCGTTAATGGGGTTAGCTAGCCCGACGGGTTAGAAGGCATTCTTAGCACGCTACGTTAGATTAGATTCGACCTGTCACGGCTTATGGCGATTAGGTCTTGGAAAAGCACACAGACCTACATAAAGTTGTTGTAAGGTATGGCGCCGGGGCATGAGCAAGGACGTTGGCGGGCCCCCTGTGACTCCGACCGTGGGTGGTCGGCCCGTCGCCAGCAATGGACCTTCCGAGGCGCGGCCTGCCGGAGAGGAGCAGCGTGGCGAAGCGGAAGAAACGGGCGCCCGGGGAGGGCCACCTCCGCCAGAGGGCGGACAAGCGGTGGGAGTGGATATACACCGTCAGGCTCTGGAACGGCAGGAGCGCCCAGAAGAGCATCATCAAGCGCAAGCAGAGCGACCTCATGCGCGAGCGGCGCCGGGTCCTCGCCGAGCTGGAGCAGACGGGCGGGTACGCGCGGACGGACTTGAACGTGGACGAGTACCTCAAGCTGTGGCTCTCGGACTCCGTGGAGGGCTCGGTCAAGGACACCACCTACGACGGCTACGAGCAGATCGTGCGCGTCCATCTCGATCCCAGGGTGGGGCACGTCAAGGTGCGCGACCTCACCCCCGCCCACGTGATCGACCTAAAGAACGAAGAGCTCGACGCGGGCTACTCGCCCCGCACCGTCCGCTACGTCCTCCAGACCCTGGGCACCGCCCTGGAGCAGGCCGTAATGCTCGGTATGATCCCGCACAACCCGACGCGGGGCGTGAAGAAGCCGAGAAGGACCAAGCCGAAAATAAACCCTCTCCGGCACGAGGAAGCCGAGCGGTTCCTCGCCACCGCGAGGGGCGACCGGCTTTACCCGCTGTACCTGCTCGCCACCAGGCGGGGCATGCGCGAGGGAGAGCTCTTGGGCTTAGGCGAACACCACGTGGACTTCGACAAGGGCTTCCTCTGGGTGCAGCAGACGTTGGTTAGGAGCAAAAAGCGCGGGCTCAACATCCAGGAGTACGACGCAAAGTCCGAGAGTAGCCACCGGCGCATACCCCTGAGCCAAGACCAACTGGAGGCGCTGTGGGTACACCGCAAACGCCGGAACGCGGAGAAGCTGATTGCGGGCTCCGGGTGGAAAGAGAGCGGCCTATTCTTCACCACGAAGGTTGGCACACCCCTCAATGTCCAAAGCCTCACCTACCGTAGCTACCGCCCGCTATTGGAGAAGGCCGGCTGCCCGCGGGTACGCTTCCACGACCAGCGGCACACCTTCGCGGTCCTGGCGCTGCAGAACGGCATGCCGCCGGAGGTGCTCAAGAAGACCCTGGGCCATTCGAGCATCCAGATCACCATCGACTACTACGGGCACCTCTTCCCCGACTACCAGGACGAGGTTCTCGGGAGGATGGACGATGCCCTCGCGACCCTCGATCGGGCGGTGTAGGAAGCCGGTCTTGGTCAAGATCTTGGTCAAGCCCAATAACGGCGCGGCGAAAGTCACGACCAAACAAGAAGAATCCCCTGCAAAATAGAGGATTCCGAAGAAGCTGCCGGACCAGGATTCGAACCTGGACTAAGTGATTCAGAGTCACTCGTGCTGCCGTTACACCATCCGGCAAAATACAGCGGGGCGTATTGTAACGCGTGGTCCCG
>CADCUT010000189.1 GCA_902805975.1 uncultured Rubrobacteraceae bacterium
AGCCGGAGACCTCCCAGACCATCTCCGGCTCGCCATCCGGCACGTCCTGGACGAAGACGTCGAAGTCCGTGCCGTTGCGGCGGGTGGCGGTGAAGGCGACGCGCGCGCCGTCGGGGGAGAAACCGCCCGGGTAGTGGATGGCGTCAGGGTTCCGCGTCAGATCCCGCTCCCCATCGTCGCCGAGCAGGAAGAGCTGCGAGCGCTCGTTGCCCCCGGCGTCCATGCCGAAGAGGATCTCGTCCCCGGTCGGCGAGTACTCGGCGCCCGAGACGCGCTCCTCATGGAAGGTGAGCTGCTCCGGCCAGCCTCCCCCGGCGGCGACCTCCCATACCTGCGGGACGCCCGTGATCTCCGTGAGGAAAGATACCCTCCGGCCGTCCGGGGACCAGCTCGCGCCCCACGCGCCCCTGACCTTTAGATAGCGGCCGAACTCGTAGCCCAAAACGCTCCCTCCTCCGGGTTTCGGCGAGAGGAGATTAAAGCACACGGAGACCCCGCCCCGGCATTGGATGGACCCTCTTCGCACCCCTCCTGACCCCGAACCGTCACCCTTCTCGTTCGGCAAAGTAGGGGGGCTACAGAAATAGAATCATCCTCCTCTTTTTATTACTATAGTTGCGAAGGCTCCGTGGGGAGCGTAGGGAGAGGAGGCGTGTGAGGGCGCTCGACTGCCAGTGCGGAAAACACCTGGAGGCCAACAACGACGATGAGTTGTACGGGCTGCCCGCGAACACGTGGACCGGGACCACCCCGACATGCAGCCCGGCGACGAGCAGGTCCGCGGGATCTTGACCGAAGGAGCTTACGACAAGTAGGGGAAGCTTCGGAGGCCGGGGCCGCCAGACCCCGGCCCACCAGCCCGGGCGCCAGTGAGGTCGTCCGAAGCCCGCCTGCGACCTGCCGTCCCGAACCCGGGTGTCCAACCCGTTGACGCGGTCCGGGGCTGGAATAGAACAGGAGCCCGCCGGGCGGTTTGTGCGGGCGTGTGCCATATGCCGCGCGCCCAGGGCTATACTCTCCGCGTACCGAGAGAGGGGGATTTCGTTGGTATTGAGGCGTCTGCGGAGCATCTTCGGCGGGGAGTCACGGACGGCCGAGCCCGCCGGATCGCTCTACGGCCTGGATGCCGAGGAGCGGGGGATGATCGGGACGGACAGGGACCCTCTGAAGGACTTCGAGGCCGCCATGCAGCGCAACGAGGCGGCCGAGCGTGCCGAGCAGGGCGGCGACCCCGAGAGGGCCATAGACCTCTACGAGAAGAGCGTCGCCGAGGGCTTCGTCGGCGTTCACCCCTACGAGAAGCTCGCCGCCCTCCACGAGCGCCGCCGCGACCCCGCATCGGCCCTCCGCGTCTGCGAGGCCTACCTCCGCCTCGCCGCCTCAGGGACCATGCCCCGCGGCGCCCAGCGCCGCGCCGAACGCAAGGTGCCAGAGTTCGAGGCCCGCGCCGAACGCTACCGGCGCGAGACCTGACCCCGCAAGGTCCCGCAGCGCGGACGAGCGTCTTCGCGACCTCCCCGCGTGAACGCCCCGTTAAACCACTGCATCTGGTACCCCTTTCCGCATACGTAGCCTGTAGAGGTATGTAATCGATTCACAAATCCGTATATGAGACCCCTTGTGCCAGCTTGTAACCTCGGACTTATCTAGTAGGGTCTCGGGCTTGTTGTGCAAGCAATACGGAGGGGGACTCTTTGAAGTCTTTTCTCAAGACGATGATGGTGGCTGGCGTGATGATGGTTTCGCTGGCTGCTCTGCAGGATAGCGCGTCCGCGGACACGCAGTTGGCGAGCTGGTACGGGCCTGGCCTCGAGGGCAACCTGACCGCGAGCGGTGACGTCTTCGAGCCGTACACCGAGTACACAGCAGCCTCGCTGCAGTACCCGTTCGGGACCGAGTTGCTCGTGAGCTACGGCGGGTACTCCACCGTGGTGACCGTAACGGACCGCGGGCCGTACGTGGGTGGTCGGGAGCTCGACCTGTCCGCTGTGGCGGCCGAGGAGATCGGCTTGACCTACATCGGCACGGACTACGTGGACGTGCAGGTCATCGGGTAACGTTTCGAACCATCCGAGGTACCCGGAAGGGCGCGGCGGGGATGCCGCGCCCTTCCTCTTTGGGTTTGGAAGGCATCAGGCTACAGGCATCAGGTTCCAAGTTTTGGGGTGTTGTAGGGCGAGGATGCCGCGCTCTCTCGGGCTAATCGCGGTAGCGATCTCGGGCTGTAGGCCGCGCACCGTGCCCCTGTTGCCTGAGAGCCTCCGAAGGAGGCGACCTGAAACCTGATGTCTATAGTCTGGCGCGTTTCGCGGGGGGTGGGCCGGGCATATAATTCGGGGTTGGAGGCTCCGGAGTCGAAGGGATCGAAGTGGACGACGGGTTGCAGGGGGTCAGGTTCTTCGAGTTCCTGACGGAGGAGGAGCGGGAGGAGTTCGCCGAGGCCGCCGAGCCCGTGGCCTTCGCGGCCGGGGAGAGGATCATCGAGGAGGGGGCCGAGCCCGGGAACCTGTACGTGCTAACGTCCGGGAGGGTCGAGGTCAGGAAGCGGCTGGCCGGAGACAGGGACCGGCTGCTCGCGGAGATAGAGGCTGCGGGAGAGCCGACGGTCGTCGGGGAGAGGGGCCTTCTCGGGGAGAGCGGGGCGTCCGCGACGGTGACGGCGGCGAACGACGTGGGCGGTATAAAGATCCCGCGCGAGACCTTCCGGCGGATGATCTCGGAGGGACGTCCGGCGGCCTTCAAGCTCTCGTACCGTATCTCCCGCACGCTGGCGAGGAGGCTCACGCGCCTGGACGAGGAGGTCGTCGAGGCGATAAGGGAGTTGGAGCGGCGGGGGGAGACCGACGTCGAGGCCTTCCGCGACAAGCTCATAACCGACTGGTCGGTGTAGGGGAGGATTGGGATGCGGGGATCGCCAGGGCGGACGCCAGACCTCGGGTCGGTGCCGGTCTTCCGGCACCTGGAGGCGGAGGAGAGGAACGAGCTCGAAGCGCTGATGGAGCCCGCCTACTTCGGGGCGGGACAGGTGATCTTCCGGGAGGGCGGCCCTGAGGAGAGGCTCTACGTCATAACCACAGGGACCGTCGAGGTCCACAAGCGGGTGCTCCGCGGGCGCCGCCAGCACCTGGCGACCGTCGCGGCGCCGACTGTGGTCGGGGAGATGGGCCTTCTGACCGAACCCCGGGCCGCCGCCACCGTCGAGGCCGTAACCCCCGTCGAGGCCTACGGCATAGACAGGGACAGGCTGCTCCAGATGCTGGACGACGACGCGCCCGCCGCCTGCAAGCTCGTGTACGAGATCGGCCGCACCCTCGCCGAACGCATGGCGAAGACCGACAGCACGGTGGCCGAGGTCATAGCCCGTCTCGAAGACACCAGGCCCGCAACCGGCGAAGCGGACCTCTTCCACGACCGCCTCGCGCGCGACTGGAGCTTCTAGGCGGGCTGCGCCCTCTGGTCGTCGCGCACGCTACGGCCCGCTTGGCGAGCCTCCGCTTATCAGCACGCTTCGGGCCTTACAGCCCTTGCTTTCAACTGACGGGGCCGGTGCGCGTTGATAAGCGGAGCCCGAAGGGCGCGGAGTGCTACTTTTCTTGCAGCTTCTCTACGGCCCTTACCAGATCGCCCATGCTCTTGCGGCGGACGAGGCGGGTGTCTTTGTAGAGGAAGGGGTTCAGGCGCCAGCGGCTCTCGTAGGAGGCTCCCGAGAGGTCCTTGTAGCGGACGATCACGGTGATGCCGCCGCGGAGGTTCCGGGCTTCGAGGAAGGGGATCAGGGAGTTCAGGTCGTCCCAGTAGCAGCTGAGCTCGCCGTGCGGCGGCAGGAAGTCAAGCCCGTCCCTGAAGTACGGCAGATCCGAGATGACGAAGCCTGCGGAGTTCTCTAGGGGCGCCGAGAACTCGAAGGTTATGTCCCTGGCCGCCCCCTCGCTGACGTTGCGTATGGCGACGTCGAGCTCGGGCAGGTCGTCGTAGTCCTCCTGCACGATGACCAGCGGCCGGCCCATCGCCGTCCGCTGCTCCCGCATCTCGCCCAGCGTCTGCTGGCTGACGCGCCAAGTGAAGTAGTAGCCTACCGCCAGCACGATCACGAAGAACAGGTTCGTCACCGCGGTGACCAGCTGGGCTATGGTGACCAGATCCACGGCACGTACACTACCCAACCGCCGGCGCGCCCACAACCGCCCAGGGGCTACAGGCGCCAGATATCAGGTAGGTCGTCCAGAGGCGCCTCGGCGCCCCTACTTTCGCCGACGAGAGCATCCGCCGAGAACCTAAAGCCTAGAACCTGAAGCCTAATACCCCGGCACCGGCACCTCGTCGAACATCTCTTTGTCTGCGCCGCAGTCGGGGCACTTCTCCGGGGGAGGCTCGCCCTCGACGCGGTAGCCGCAGTTGGTGCAGGCCCAGTTGATTGGATCCGCTTCGCCCTGCGGTTCGCTCGGCCAGTCCGTCATCGTCGCTCCTCTCTTCGCGTGCGGGCATACGTACCCATCATGAAGGATCGTTGCACCGGGATGGATCGGCGCGGGTGCTAGACTGTCCGCTCCACGGACGCGACCCGGAAGGCCCACCCCGCTTTGCAGAAGGACGCAACATCCGCGCGCGAGGGCGCCAAGCGGCCGCGGGGTCTCCCGCCGACGGTCCTGGTGCTGTTCTCGATAGGATCCGTGCAGTTCGGGGCGGCGATCGCCAAGGGGCTCTTCGACTCCGTGGGGCCCACCGGGACGGTGCTGTTCAGGATCTCGCTCTCCGCCCTCGTCCTGCTCCTGCTGTGGCGCCCGAAGCTCAAGGGGTACGCCAGGGCCGAGTACGGGCTCGCCGTCGTCTTCGGGCTCGCGCTGGCCGCGATGAACCTCTCGCTCTACCTCGCCATCGACCGGATACCCCTCGGCGTGGCCGTGACGCTCGAGTTCATAGGGCCCTTGGGCGTCGCCGTCGCGGGTTCCAGGCGCCTGCTGGACGGGCTCTGGGTCTTGCTCGCCGCCACGGGCGTGCTCCTGCTGGCCCCCCTGAACGTCCTTGGGGCCACGAACCTCGACCCCGTCGGCGTGATGTTCGCCCTGCTCGCCGGGGTGTTCTGGGCATCGTACATACTCCTCAGCGCCAGGGTCGGAGGCGCATTCCCGGGCGGGACGGGGCTCGTGATCTCGCTCTGCGTCGGCACGTTGGTCCTCATGCCCATTGGTATCGCCGGTGGCGGGTACGCCCTCCTCGACCCGAAGCTCCTGCTAATGGGCCTCGGCGTCGCGATCCTCTCTTCGGCCATTCCCTACTCCCTGGAGCTCTCGGCCTTGAGATCCCTCCCGACCCGCGTCTTCGGCGTCCTGATGAGCCTCGAGCCCGCCGTAGCGGCCCTCGTCGGTTTCCTGGTCCTGGGCGAGCTTTTGGACTGGCGCGCCGTCGCCGCCATAGGGCTCGTCACCACGGCCGCCGCCGGGGCTTCGCTCTTCGGCGCGTACGGAAGACCTGAGGGGTAAGGGAGAAGAATGGTCAACGGCAGAGACCTGATCGAGAACGGCTGGCCCGAGGGTCCGGCCATCGGCCTCGCCCTCGCCGCCGCGAAGAGCCTGCGGGCGGCCGGCATGGACGAAGACTCCATCCTCCGCGAGCTGGAGAAGACCCGAGCCGCCCCCGGCGCGCCAACGGACCCCGCCCTCGAACCCCTCGCCCGCGAGCTGCTGAAACTCCAGTACGCCGCGTCCAGGGCGTTGGAGCACGAGCTGCGCGATGAGCCGCGGCCCTATGGCGTCTGGGGGCCGGACCTGATCGAACCCGGCACGACCGCCCAGATGGAGGACGCCATGCGCCTCCCCGTCTCCATCGGCGGCGCCCTGATGCCCGACGCCCACCTCGGCTACGGCCTCCCCGTCGGCGGCGTCCTCGCCACCGAAGGGGCCGTCATCCCCTGGGCGGTGGGCGTGGATATAGCGCCGCTCAGGGGCGACACCCTCGTACCTACCCTCGATGGCAGGAGCCACCGCATCAAGGAGCTGTGCGAAAAGGGGGGCGAATTCGGCGTGTGGTCGTGCAGGCCCGACGGTAAGGTGGTCGCGGCAAGGGCCAGGGCTTTTCAGACGCAGAAGAACGCGCCACTCATCAGGATTACGCTCGACAACGATCGTGTAATCGAGTGCACCCCGGATCACCGCTTCATGATGCGCGACGGTACTTACGTCGAGGCAAAGAGCCTCGGTCCCGGCGCTTCGCTGATGCCCTTTTACTCTCGCCTGGACAAGGAAGGGTACATGCGCGTGCGGCAGAACTACTCGGGAGCCTTCCTTCGGGCTCATTGGATCGTGGCTCGCTCTGGTTTGCTGGGAGGGATACCTCGTTTTGAGGGACAGCGCACCGTTATTCATCATCAGAACTTCGACGAGGCCGACAACCGTCCCGAAAACCTTGTGTTCATGGGCGACCATGACCATTCTCGCTATCATCGCTCCCTGATCGACAGAAACGAACACTGGCAGTCGGAGGAGTTCGAGCGCAAGAGGAAGGCCGCGCTCTCGGCAAAGAAGTTGACCGTCGAGGGTATGGAAGAGTACAGAAAAAGGGCCGAGAACCTCAAGGCGTATTGGGCCCACAGACCTGAAGAGTTCCGAAAATTCGTAGAAGCCGCGTCCGAGAACAACAAGACTCCACGGAGGAGAGCTCAGAGCGCGAAGATAGCCTCGCGAACGTATGCCTGCGGTGTGTGCGGCAAGGAGATCAAATCGATCATCGCGCTCTCTTCTCACCGTCGCTGGAAGCACCCCGACAGCGACTGGGCGACCGTATACCACAACGCGTACAACCACGCGGTAGTTAAGATCGAGGAGCTGATAGAACACGAGGACGTCTACTGCCTCGACGTGCCCGATTATCACAACTTCGCCCTCGATGCGGGCGTCTTCGTCCACAACTGCCGCATGCGTCTGTCCGTCTACGATGTATCGCCGGACCTTATCGAGGATCGGAGGGAGGATCTCACCGAGGTGCTGCTCCGCAACACCAACTTCGGGGCCGGCTCGAAGTTCAAGGAGGGCCGCCGGCCGGAGCACGAGGTCCTTGACGACCCCGCGTGGGAGGCGACGTCTTTCCTGCAGGGCCTGAAGGACACCGGACGGGCGCAGCTCGGCACGTCGGGCTCGGGGAACCACTTCGTGGAGTGGGGACTCTTCGAGACCCTCGGCGAAGAGGAGGAGGCCGGAGGGGTGTTCGTGCCGGGGCGGCGCTACCTCGCGCTGCTCTCGCACTCGGGGAGCCGGGGGGTCGGGTTCAAGATCGCCAACCGTTACTCCAAGATAGCCAAGGGGAAGCACCCCGAGCTGGACAAAGGTGTCGCCGACCTCGCCTGGCTAGACCTGACGAGCGAGGAGGGGGAGGAGTACTGGCTCTCCATGCAGCTCGCCGGCCGCTACGCCTCCGCCAACCACGCCGTCATCCACGACAAGGTCTCATGCGCCCTTGGCGAGGAGGTCCTGACGAAGGTAGAGAATCACCATAACTTTGCCTGGTCCGAGGAGGTAGGTGGGAGAGAAGCCATCGTCCATCGCAAGGGCGCGACGCCGGCCGGACGGGGGGTCATGGGTGTGATACCCGGCTCCATGGGCGACCCCGGGTACGTCGTGCGCGGCAAGGGAAACGCCCGCTCCATAAACTCCGCCGCCCACGGCGCCGGCAGGCGCATGAGCCGCACCCAAGCCTTCAAGACCCTCTCCGAGGAGCGCTGGCGGGAGTACCTGGCCGATCGCGGCATCACCCTCATCGGCGGCTCTTTAGACGAGGCCCCGGCCGCCTACAAGGACGTCGAGGCCGTCGTCTCGTTGCAGGGGGATCTCGTCGACCTCGTCGGCAGGTTCACCCCGAAGATCGTGCGCATGGACGCCGGCGGAGGCCCCTGGAAGAAGAAGCGCAAGTGAGCCGCCTCCCGCCCCGGGGTCCGTCGTTCGCTGGGGCTGCGGAGGGGGACGGCGCGTCGTGAGGCCTCGGCTGCTCATCCTGGCGCTCGGGACCTTCGCCATAGGGACGGGGAGCTTCGTGTTCGCGGGGCTGCTCGAAGGGGTCGCGGGTGACCTCTCCGTCTCCGTCGGGACGGCGGGCAACCTGGTGACCGTCTTCGCGGTGACCTATGCGGTCGTCTCGCCCATCCTCGTCACCCTGACGGGGGGCGTGGCGCCGCGCAGGATCCTCTTCGCCGCGATGGCGGTGTTCGCGGCGGCCAACCTGGCCGCGGTGTTCGCGCCCACCTTCGGCCTCCTGCTCGCCTGCCGGATGCTCGCCGCGTGCGGGGCCGCGGTGTTCACGCCGACGGCGCTCGCGGTGGCGGCGGGCCTCTCCCCGCCAGAGGAGCGGGGGCGCTCGATCTCGACGATCACGGGCGGGCTCACGGTCTCGTTCGTGGTCGGGATACCCCTCGGCTCGATCATCGGCACCTACTTCGGGTGGCGGATGACCTTCGTTATGGTCGCCGCCCTCGGTGTGGTCGCCGTGCTCGGCGTCCGCGCGCTACTGCCGGACGTCGAGGCGCCGCCGGTGGTGGGCCTCAAGGAGCGCGTGGACGCTCTGGGGCAGCCGGCGGTCCTGGCCGCCCTCGGCCTGACGACGCTCGGGCTCATGGGCGGGTTCGTCGTGTTCACCTACGTAAGCCCGCTGCTCGCCGAGATCACCGGGTTCGGCGGCGCCGGCGTGAGCGGCCTGCTGTTCCTGTTCGGGGTCGCCGCCCTGCTCGGAAACTGGCTCGGGGGCTACGGCGCGGACCACATAGGCTACTCCCGGCTGATGGCCGCCATCCTCGTCCTGCTCTCCCTCTCCCTCTCTGGTTTCTCGCTGCTGGTCGCCTCCTCAGAGACCGCCCTCGCCCTCCCCGGCACCGTCGCGACGCTGGTCCTCTGGGGCGTGGCCGGCTTTGCCCTGAACCCGCTGCAGCAGTACCGCGTCTCCCAGTTGGCGCCCTCCACCCGTAACGTCGCCCTCTCCCTCAACGCCTCCGCCATCTACCTCGGGCAGGGCATCGGCGCCGGCCTCGGCGCCCTCGCCCTCGCCAACGGCTCGCTCGCGACCCTCGGATGGACCGGCTCCCTCTGCGCCCTCGCCGCGCTCGCCCTGCTGCTCCTCACCAGCAGGGCGAAGCCAAGGGAGGTCGCGCCGGAAGGGTAGGACTCTCCGGGAGAGACGAACACACAGAGACGGCGGGGTTCGGGGCGATCATGCACGCGCGCCCTACCGGGTTTTCGGCGGCTCCACGACCATGACCGGCAGCACGCGCTCCCGGCCTTCCAACTCGTAGACGTTCTCGCCCACCCGCCTCGCGCCCATCCTGCGGTAGAACCCTTCCGCGTTGGGGTCGGACTCTATCCGGACCAAACTCGCCCCGAGCTCCGCGGCGCGGCGCATCGCGTGCTCGAACAACGTCCGTCCGAGGCCCGTCCCGATCCAGGCCGGCAGCACCCACAGGTGCTCCAGCTCCAGCCCCCCGCCGACGAGGGCGTAGAACCCGACCGCCTCTCCTCCGGAGAACGCGACGTACACCTCGTTCTCCCGAACAAACTCCGGCGAGACGTAGCTACCTGGAGAAAACTACGCGGGCTTCCCCGAAGTCGAACGTGGTCCTAAACTGGCTGATAAAGGTGAGGCCGACGAGTATTTGTCTAGCCCCCGGCCCCGCGAACGTTTTGGCTACGCCCATCTTCACATCGAACGCCCTGGCTCCCCCGACTCTCACCCACTCCAGCCGGTGCACATCCATCTGGACGGTGCCACCCCCGATAACACCAAGCGGTCCCGACTGTAGCCGGTTACCGGAATTGAAATCGAGCAGACCCGCGATGAATGGCGGCACAATGCACAGCGTAGACCCGGTGTCGATCACCGCGTCCACGTTGATGGAGCCGGAGAAGGTGCCGATGGCCACGTTCCGCACCACCACCATGTTCTGTACCCTATGGTCTAGCGGTGCTTCGCCGGGGTCCGGCGCACGGGGCAAAGGCTAGAGCGCCACAGCCGGTAGATCTTGGCCCTCTGGGAGAGAGTACGTTACGTACAGGGGCGTCCGGTGGCTCATCTCTGGCCGGAAATGCTTCTCCATCTCCTCGTCCACCACTTCCAAGTTCTCATGTGCGGCCAGCACCGTGCCCTCTTCGGCCTCCGACCCGTCCAACTGGATCAAGAGCCACTTGCCCTGATTAAGTTCTCTCAGCCGCTCCAAAGTACCATGCATGACGCGCTCCCAATCTAAGGATAGTTCCCCTAACGGAACCGTCCTGCGTATAGTTTACAACCCCCAAGCTGACAACAGTACCCTATTGTCTACATATTTCTTAACATTACTCAACGTTGGTAGAGGGTAGTCTATACTTGTGTCGAAGGGATAGTTACCATGCCTGAAACCTAGAACCTGAAGCCTACAAGCTACTTCGTCCACTCCCGCGAGACGACGACCTCGACCTCCACCGGAACTTTTTCGAGGATGCGTTCTCCGGCTTTCGTCATCGCCACCCGCATCCTCTCTGAGACCTCGTCCGTCAGGTCCTCCCTGCATTCGACGACGAACTCGTCGTGGATGGAGTTGACGAGGCGGGCGTCGAGGTCCAGGAGCTCCTGGCGCATGTAGGCCAGGGCGAGCTTGGCGATATCGGCGCTCGAACCCTGGATCGGGTAGTTCATCGCTTCGCGCCTCATGGCGCCCCGGTCGTCCTCGACGGGGTCGTTGCCGAACTTTCGGATGCGGCCCGCGAGCGTGCGCAGCGTGCGATCCCTGGTGGCCCTGTTGGCGGTCCTCTGGAGAAAGCGCTGGACCTTCGGGTAGTTGGCGAAGTACTCGTCTATGAGCTCCCGGCCGCGGGCCTCGTCGGTGCCGAGCTGGGCCGAGAGGCTCCTGGCGCCCCGGCCGTACATCAGGCCGAAGTTTATGCGCTTGGCGTCCGAGCGCTGGTTCTTGGTGACCTCCTCCATCGGCACCCCGTACATCGTCGCCGCCGTCAGGCTGTGCAGGTCCTCACCCTTCTGGAACGCGTCCACGAAGGCCGGGTCGCCGGAGACCTCGGCAAGTATCCTGAGCTCTATCTGGGAGTAGTCGGCTATGACGAGGGTGTAGCCGTCCTCGGCCACGAAGCAGCGGCGGAACTCTTCTTCGTGCGGTATCTGCTGGATGTTCGGGTTCGCGCACGCGAGGCGTCCGGTGGGCACCCGGCACTGCAGAAAGCTGGCGTGGATGCGCCCGGTCTTCGGGTGGATGAACTTCGGGTAGGTCTCGAGGTACGTGCCGAGCTTCTTCTGGAGCTCGCGGTAGCGGAGAAGGTCTTTAGCGGCCGGGTGGTCGACCTTTAGGAGCGTCCAGACCTTCGTGTCGGCGAGCTCGACGCCGATGGAGCGGAAGGCGTCCGTAATCTGCTGCGGGCTGTTCAGGTTCAGCCTGGGCCCCAACCCCTCGAGCGGCAACACGCCCTCGGGCTCTGGAAAATGGGCCTCCAGCGCGAGCGCGGCCTCGTCCCGCCGCACCCTGACGACCTTCTCGAGCTCCCTCCACCGCGCCACGTCGAGCTTGACCCCGGCGAGCTCCATCTCCGCTATAGAGGAGACGGCGGCGAACTCTATCCTGGAGACCCGGACGAGCTCCTCGGCTTCGAGCGCCTCCAGGAGCTTCTCGCGCAGCGGCAGCAAGACGGCCGCGTCGCGCGCGGCGTACTCAAGCTGCCTCTCCGTAAGCCTCCCCGACCAGTCGCTCCGCTGCTCGGACTTGTCCGGCGACTCCTCCAGATAGCGCTCCGCCACCGCGTCCAGCCCGTACGCCGCGCCCTGCCGGCCGCCGTCGAGGATCTGGGCCGCGAGCATCGTGTCGAAGACGGGGGCCGCCGAGATGCCGTGCAGTTCCTTGAGAAATGCATAGTCAAACTTCGCGTTGTGAAAAACCTTCACGGGGCCGTTCTCAAGCACCTCCTTCAAGGGGGATATGTCCCCGACCTCGAAGAGGTCTATGACGAAGGTCTGATCCGGAACCGCGAGCTGAAGGAGGCGGGCCCTGCCGTCCCTCGGCGAGAGGCTCGTGGTCTCGGTGTCGGTGCCGACGGCCTCGGCCCCTTCGAGCGCCGTGGCGACCTCGGGCAACTTTTCGGGGTCGGTGATGAGGGTGTAGGACGTCGTCTTCTCCTCCATCAGGCGATTCTAGCAGGGAGGACATGAGCGGTATCACAAGATCTCTTTGTTCTTGGGGTAGACTCTTCTCTGATGGGCGGTTCGTTCAAGATAGGCCGAATCTTCGGCATAGACGTGAAGATCCACTGGACCTTCTTCCTGCTGCTGGCCTTCTTCTCCTACCTGGGGTTCACCAACGGGGGGAACGTCAGGGCGGCGGTCATTGCCTCGGTCGTCATCGTGGCGTTGTTCGTCTGCGTGCTGCTCCACGAGTTCGGGCACTCGCTCGTCGCCCAGAGGTTCGGCATCGAGGTGCCGGACATAACGCTGCTCCCCATAGGAGGGCTGGCGCGGCTCAAGTCGCTGCCCGAGAACCCGTGGGACGAGGTCAAGATAGCGATAGCCGGTCCCCTGGTAAACGTGGCGCTCGCCCCCTTCTTCTTCGCCGGTGGGTTCGCGCTCGGGGCCGACCTGCTCCGTCCGGTGAACGTGCTCGAAGGCTCCGCCTCGACGGGCCAGATACTGGCCTACCTCGGGATCATGAACCTCGCCCTCGCCATCTTCAACCTGATACCGGCCTTCCCGATGGACGGCGGGCGTATCCTGCGCGGCCTGCTCGCCACGCGCCTGGGCGCCGTCAGGTCCACGGACATAGCCTCGACCGTGGGCCAAATCTTCGCCGTCGGGTTCTTTATCCTGGCCTTCGTCCTCAACACCTTCACGCTCGCCCTCGTCGCCGTCTTCATCTTCTTCGGGGCCAGCGGCGAGTCCGGGTTCATCCGCCAGAGGGAGATGATGCGCGGCCTCACGGTCGCGGACGTGATGGGCACCAAGCGCCGCACGGAGACCATCACGCCGTACCATAACTTCGGGCAGGTCTTCGACGCCGTCCTCCACGGCTACCAGGAGGACTTCCCGGTCGTGGACGAGGAGGGCCGGCTGGTGGGCATCCTGACGCGCGGGGAGATCATGGCCGCCGCCCACTCCCCAAACAGGTACTCGAGCGTCCGCGACCTGATGCGGACGGACTTCCCGACCCTCTCCCCGGACGCCGACCTCTTCACCGACGGCAACCGCATCCTCCAGGAGAGCGGCCTCCGCGCCCTCCCCGTCGTGAAGGACGGCGACCTCGTCGGCATGCTGACCACCGACGACATCGGCCAGGCCGCCCTCCTGCGCGACCGGCGCAAACTTAGCCAGTAGAGGCTTCAGGTGTCAGGTTTCAGGCATCAGGGGAACGGGGAGGGCGGTAGCTTGCGCGTGGTCTCCCTGCTGCCGAGTGCTACGGAGATGGTCCACTTCGCCGGCGGCGGGGAGTGGCTCGTCGGCGTTACCCACGAGTGCGATCACCCGCCCGGCGTCGAGGCGCTGCCGAAGCTGACGAGCTCCAGGATCGGTTCCAACCTCTCCGGCGCCGAGATAGACGCCGAGGTGAACCGCCTCGTCACCGACGAGGAGAGCATCTACGCCCTGGACGCGGACCTCCTAGAAAGCCTCGCCCCGGACCTCGTGATCACGCAAGGGCTCTGCGAGGTCTGCGCCGTCTCCACAAACCTCGTCGAAGAGGCGCTCTCGGGTCTCGGGCGCGAACCCGAGCTGATGGTGCTCAACCCCACCTCCCTCGAAGACGTCCTCGAGGACACTGTCAGGATAGGCGAGGCCCTCGGGCGCGGCGGGCAGGCTCGTAGGGACGTCGGGGCGCTTCGGGACCGCCTTGATGAGATCGAACAGGCCGTCGCCGGCCTGCGGCGCCCGAGCGTCGGGTGCATCGAGTGGCTCGACCCGCCGTTCTCGGCCGGTCACTGGGTCCCCGAGATGGTGCGGCTCGCCGGCGGGCGGGAGCTCTTCGCCGGCCCGGGCGAGCGGTCCGTCAGGCTCGACTGGCCCTCCGTCTTCGAGGCCGCACCCGAGGTTCTCGTCCTCATGCCGTGCGGCTTTGGCGCGGCACGGGCCGCCGGGGAGGCAGAGGCGCTCCCGAGCCTGCCCGGATGGCCGGACGTTCCGGCCGTGAGGGAAGATCGCGTGTGGGTGGTGGACGCCAACTCCTATTTCTCGCGCCCGGCGCCGCGGCTCGTGGAGGGCGTGGAGATCCTGGCTCGCATACTCCACCCGGGGGCGTTTCCCGAAAAGCCGGAAGGGAACATCGCCTCGCGCCTCTCGCCGGTCTTGAAGTAACCCGGCGTTCGCGGTGGGGTCTCCTATTCGCTAGACTCTCTGCGATGAAGTCCGTGGTCGAAGAGGTAGATGCGCTCGTGGCGCGGGTCGGGACGCACCCGGTCTGGGGCTACGGTCACTGCGTGCGGGTGCACGCGCTGGCCGAGGAGTTGGCGCGCGCGGAGGGGATCTCCTACGACGCGGAGATCCTGCGCGTGGCCGCACTCCTGCACGACGTCGGCCTCTACAAGGCGTACGCCATGCGGGAGCCGGCCGACCACGCCAAGCGCTCGGCCACCGTGGCGCAGCGCATCCTCAACGACGCCGACTTCCCGCCGCAGGCCACGAGGACCGCTATAGAGGCCATAGAGGCCCACCCGCCCGGCGCCCCGCCCGGTGCTTCCGCAGAGGCCACCCTCCTCAAGGACGCCGTGGCTTTAGACTACCTCGGCGTCGTCGGCCTCTCCCGCGTGCTCGCCATGGTCGGCACCGAGGACGACGTCGCGGACCTCCGGGCCGCCGTCTGGCACGCCGAGAGCCTCAGGCGCCAGATCCCAGACCTCCTCGTCCTCGAAACCAGCAAGGACATCGCCCACCGCCGCGGCCAAGAGACTGACCAGTTCATGCAGGACCTGAGAGAAGCCACGGCCGGCCTGAAGCTTCTTTAGGCAGTGAGGTTCACCTCACGCTGTTTTCACGCTTCCCATGACCACGGTGACGGACCTCCGAGAAGGCCAATTTGCGACGTTAACGCATCCTGCAAGCCGGGGCCGACGGAGCGGGGGTAGGTAAGTCGAGACACGCATCTTGCTTGGCGACCGTTAGGGGGTGAGGACAACTGCACCTGGTCGGCCCCCGGGCTGGGCCGGTCCAACGCTTTCAGGCGGCGGGTCGGTTGACCCGCTTGCTGTGGGTGTCGGTGTATGGGCCCGTCTCCCCCTCGAGATCGGTACTGCTGGACGCCCGAACGGGTGGCTCTAGTGGCGCTTCTACCGCCGTCGGGCGTTTGCACGGCCCTTCAAGGCCCCGTCGCCGATAGATGCCCGGCCGCGGCAAAGGGGTCGAGGTCGCCGCACCGCATCCGCATGAGGCTTGCGTTAGTTGGCCGATGGCCCGTTTCGGTACTCCTCTTCTGTCACCCTCGCCCCGAACCCGACGCCCCCTTCCTGGATGGCGAAGTAGGTCATCGCCTGATCGGGCGTGGCCCCCTCCCAGTGCCTCTCCCCGGGTGGGAACCAGACGACGTCGCCGGCGCGGATCTCGACGATCTCCTCGCCCTCGCACTGTGCCCAGCCCACGCCGCTCGTCACGATCACAGTCTGACCTAGAGGGTTCGTCTTCCAGGGCGTGCGCGAGCCGGGGCCGAAGACGGCGGTCGCGCCGGACAGCCGGCTCGGTGCGGCTCGCTGGAAGTAGTCGCTGATGTAGACGTCGCCCGTGAAGGTCGACTCGGGAGGCCTGTTGGCCTGCGAAGAGCCCTTGCGATAGATTTGCATGGTCGTCTCCAGTTCTTTGGTTTGTGCCGAGAAAGGGGCGGCGGTGATGGGAGTCCGGCCAGCGACGACGGTGAGGCGGCGGACCGGGGTGGGCTCGCGGGGGCCGTCGCGAGTTCGTCCCCCGATAGGCCGTTTCGACGGAAGCGCGGTCCTCACCTCTCTTCGGTCTCCGGATCGCCGCCCCACAGTCGCCCGCCGGAGTGGCCCAGGGAGGTGATGGCCCGCAGCTCGTCCTCGTCTAGCCGTAGGCGGCCGAGCTGCAGGTTCTCGCGTTGGCGCTCGGGGTCTGAGGACCGCGGGATGGGGAGGCAGCCGAGCTGCTGGTGCCAGCGCAGGACGACCTGCGCGGGCGTCGCGCCGTGCCGCCGCGCCGCGTCGGCGACCGGCTCGGCAGCCAGGGTAGCCCGGCCGCCGAGCCCCAAGGGGCTCCAGCTCTGGGTCCGGATGCCGAGCCGCCGGTGCAGGGCGCGCGCCTGCTCCTGTGGGAAGTGCGGGTGCAGCTCGATCTGGTTGATGGCGGGCACCTCCCCGGTCGCGTCGATGATGCGCTCGAGGTGGTCGGCGTTGAAGTTCGACACGCCGATCGAGCGGACCTCACCGTCGGACCGGGCGTCGACCAGCGCGCGCCACGTGTCGACGTAGAGACCCAGCCGCGGGTTCGGCCAGTGGATGAGGTACAGGTCGACGCGGTCGAGGCCGAGGCGGTCGAGCGACGCGCGGACCGAGCGTCGGGCGGCGTCGTAGCCATGTCCGGGCCTCCGGATCTTGGTGGTGACAAAGATCTCCTCGCGGGGGACGCCGCTCTCCCGGATGGCACGGCCGACCTCGGCCTCGGTGTCGTAGCCGACGGCGGTGTCCAACAGGCGGTAGCCGGAGGCCAGCGCGCGGGACACGATCCCGACGCCGCGGTCGCCCTTGAAACCGAAGGTGCCCAGGCCAAGGGCCGGGATGACGGTGCCGTCGTTGAGCCGCAGCGGCTCCCCGGCGACGAGGGCGGTGTGGTGGACGTCGGTCATCTTGCTGTCTCCTTGGGGCGCTTGAGGGCTGGTAGAACCGCCGGTCGACCCAAGATGGGTGCCCGCCCGGTCGATCTTGATGTCGTAGTGTGACATGGCAAGACTATACCACGGCCCATGTCGCACCGCGACGTCGCGGCTGGTAAAATCGAACGCATGCCTAGGTGGGAGCCGAACGCCAAAGAGCGGCTGGAACTGGCGGCCCTGGACCTCTACGCGACGCGGGGTTACGACCACACGACGATCGGCGACGTCGCGGCCCACGCCGGCGTGACGTCTCGGACCTACTTTCGTTACTTCCCGGACAAACGGGAGGTCCTGTTCGGCGGCGCGGACGGGCTGCGCGACCGGATCGCCTGCTCGCTGCGTGACGCCCCCGCGGACATGCCCCCGCTGACCGCCACCCTGCACGCCATGAGCACCTGCGAAGACCTGTACCACTCACGCGAGCACGAGCATCTGCGCCAGCGCGACGCCGTCATCGGCACCTCGGGCGAGCTTCAGGAGCGCGAGGCGCGCAAGCTCGCGTCCATTGCTGCGGTCGTGGCCGACGGGCTTGTCGAGCGCGGGTCGGATCCGGACGACGCTCGGCTGGTCGCCGACCTCGCCCTGGTCGCTTTCAAGCAGGCCGCCCGGCTCTGGATGGACGACCCCGCGACGCCGTACGCGGTCTTGCTCCACCGCGCCGCCGCGCAAGCCCGGGGGGTCCTCACGGCGCAGACGCGCGGCGTGGCGACGCGGTAGTGACGCAACAGTCATGCGTCGAACCGGGCACCGGGCTCGATGCCGCAGAGCCGGTCATGAGGGCGGCAGACGTCAAGTACTTCGAGCGGGTCGTCGAGTAACCGGAGGTCCGGGGCCACGAGATCTCCGACGAACACCTCAGGCGCGTCTAACGCTGGGAGTTACTCGACTGCCACTTCGACGACGCCCGCGACGGTTCCCACCCCTTGACGGTTCCCACCCCTCGACGGATCGTCCCGGCGAAAGAGAAGTACTCCTCGTAGAGGAACGAGTAGCCGTCCCGAGGGGCGTAGCGTGTAGCTAGCCCAGCAGCAGGTACAAGCCGGCGACGAGGCTGGCTATGCCGATCAGGAGCATCCTTATGCCGGCTATGACGTGGATGCCGCGCTCTGAGATGGGGCCGATGCCGCCGCGCTGGCCCCTGCCGCCGCGGGTCAGGGCGTAGGCGGCGAAGGAGAGGGTGGCGAAGCTTATGAGGATGAGGAGTATGCCGAAGGCGACGGTGGCCCGCATCGCCTAGCCCGGGCCGTTGCCCCTGGCGTGGGACATGCGGGTGAGGAGGGTGCGGAAGCGGGGGTCTGAGTGGAGGGGGGCGAACTCGAGCGCGCTCCTGAAGTGCTCGGCGTCGCTCTCGCCGGCCTCGACGGCCCGCTCTATAAAGTCGAGCGCGTCCCCGTACTCGCCGCGGCGGGCCCGGATGCTCGCCAGCGCGGAGAGGGCGGGGGAGTACTCGGCGTCGGCGGCGACGGCCCGCTCCAGGATCTCCTCGGCCGTCTCCAGGTCGTCGGCCGTGTAGTACAGGCTCGCGTAGGAGTAGAGGGCGCGCGGGTTGCCGGGGTCGGATTTCAGCGACTCGACGAAGTGCTCCTCGGCCTCCGTTGTCTCGCCGCGCCGCTCGTGCAGGATGCCGAGCTCCAGATGGGCGTCCGGGTTCTCGGGGTCGAGGGCGAGCACCGCCCGGTAGGCCTCCGCCGTCCCCTCGTCGTCGCCGAGGGCGAGCTTCACCTCGCCCAGAGTTATGAGGTGACGGATCTCGTCCCGCCCGAGCGCCACCGCCTCCTCCGAGAGCTTCAACGCCTCCTGCAAGTCCCCGTCCTGGGAGAGCAGGTGCGCGGCGAGCTCGTCCCTTATCTCCGGCGAGCCCGGGCAGTCCGCGAGGCCCCGCCGGAAGGCGGCCTCGGCCCTCTCCACGTGGCCGTTGCGGGCGTGGCAGATGCCGAGGTTGGCGTGGGCCTCCCACCACTCGGGGGTCTCCGAGATGACCTCCTCGTATGCGGCGACCGCCTCGTCGTAGCGGCCGAGCATGTCCAGGGCGTTGGCCCTGAACGTGAGCGCCCCGCTGCGCTGCTCTTCCTCCGTTGCGGCCTCGACCGCCTTCTCGAAGAAGCCGTAGGCCTCGGCGAAGTCCGAGGCGTCAAAGAGGGTGAGGCCCGCGTTTATGAGCATGTCCGAGTCCTCCGGGTGGCGGGCGGTCCAGCGCTCGAAGGTGGCCTTTGCCAGCGCCGGCTCGTTCATGTAGCCGTAGTAGCGCCCAAGCTCGACGTAGGACTCCGGGTAACCCGGGTCGGCCTCGATGGCCCGCTCCAGATGGTGCACGATCTTGAACGGCTCGTCCCGCCCAAGGGCCACCAGCGCGAGCCCCATCCTGGGGGCGACCCACTCGGGGTCGATCTCCAGGGCGTCCAGAAAGCTCGCCTCGGCCTCCTCCAGGCGGCCCAGGTTCAAGAGCGCCCTTCCGACCGCCTCTATCGCCTCCGGGTTCTCCGGGGCTGCCTCAAGGGCCTGCTCGAAACGGGAGAGGGCCTCCTCGATCAGACCCTCGCTAGCCAGGGTCTCGCCCTGCTCAAGATACTCCTCATACTCCATGGTTGCATTAAATCACAGCGGTCTTGCGAGTAGGCCCGAGGTTCGAGGGGCGGGTTGTCGGGATCCCGCCGCGAAAACCACCCCTGAAGCCTGAAACCTAATGCCTTCCCGCTATGTACAATCTTCCGCGCACACGGACAGGAAAGGCCCATCGCTATGAAAAACCCCCCGGCGCCGGTACGGTTGGAGATCCGGTACGCGGATCTCGACCCCTACGGCCACGTGAACAACGCCGTCTACCTGGCCTACTTCGAGCAGGTCCGCTTCGCCTACTGGAACTCTCTAGCCGACCTGGCGGGCATCACGGAGTTCGAGGCCGGCGACGTACCCGGCGCCCGGTACGTGATCGCCGAGACGACCCTCCGCTTCAAGGCCCCGATCTTCTTCGACCACACCCTCCATGGTGCCGCGACGATACCCTGGATCGGCGCCCGCTCCTACGCCATGGACTTCGAGCTCCGCAACGGCGAGAGCTTTGAGGGGGGCGAGCTCGCCTGCGAGGGCTCGGCCGCCCACGTCTTCTTCGACCCGGTCGAAGACGCCGTCCGTCCCCGCCCCGACTGGTTCCTCACGACCGTCGCCGCCCTCGAAGGCCGCCCGGAGGACGATTTCACCCCGCCGGAGCGTTAATCAAGAGCGACGCCTCTGTCGGGGCGTGCTACGGTTGGGCGGGCAGGCTGCAGAGGAGGCCGTCGTGGAGCATCAGAACATCAAAGGCGTAGAGGTCCCTTCCCTTGGCATGGGCACGTACCGGCTCACGGGGGAGGACTGCACGGGGGCCGTAAGACTCGCACTCTCCATGGGCTACAGGCACGTGGACACCGCCCAGATGTACGGCAACGAGGCCGAGGTCGGGCGGGGGATGGAAGATTCCGGCGTGGACCGTGAAGAGATCTTCCTGACCACCAAGGTCTGGCCGAGCGACTACGCGCACGACAGGGTGATCGAAAAGACCCGCGAGAGCCTGAAGAAGCTTCGCACCGAGTACGTTGACCTGCTCCTCATGCACTGGCCCGGCGACGGCGTCGCGCTCGGCGAGACCCTTGGCGCGATGCGGAGCTTGCAAGACGAGGGCGCCGTCCGTCACGTCGGCGTCAGCAACTTCTCGCCGTCCCTGACGGAAGAGGCCGCGGAGCACGTCGACGTCTTCTGCAACCAGGTCGAGTACCACGTCTACAAGTCCCAGGACGCTTTGCTGGATCAGGCCAGGGATATGGACTACCTCATCGTCGCCTACCGCCCGCTCTCCCGCGGCGGCGTCGAGGGCGACGGTACGCTTCGGGAGGTGGGCGGGGCCCACGGCAAGACCGCGGCCCAGGTCGCCCTGCGCTGGCTCGTCCAGCAGGAGAAGGTCTCCGCCATCCCCAAGGCGACCGGCGAGGAGCACCTCAGGGCCAACCTCGACGTCTTCGACTTCGAGCTGTCAGACGAGGAGATGGACCGCGTCTCCTCCCTGAGCAGGTGAGCTCCCCGATGCGCGCGCGGGATCTTGGCCTACAGATCGGCGTCCTACCATCCGGTCCGAACGACGCGATCACGGACGTCGAGGGCGTGAGGGTTGGGCACTCGACGATCATCCGGGGGCATGGGCCTCTGGTGGTGGGGGAGGGACCGGTCAGGACTGGCGTCACCATCGTCTGCCCGCGCGAGGGGCTCGCCCGGGACGAACCGGTCTTCGCGGGGTGCCACCGATTCAACGGCAACGGGGAGATGACGGGGCTGGAGTGGATCCGGGAGGCCGGCGCCCTCACAACACCCGTCGGCATCACCAACACCCACAGCGTCGGCGTCGTGCGCGACGCCCTCATAAGCGCCGAGCTCGGGGTGGATGGCGAGTACTGGTCCTTGCCGGTCGTCGCGGAGACCTACGACGGGACGCTCAACGACATCAACGGGATGCACGTCGGGGCGGAGCACGTAGAGGAGGCCCTCCGGGGCGCCGCCGGCGGCCCCGTGGCCGAGGGCTCCGTGGGCGGCGGGACGGGCATGATCTGCCACGAGTTCAAGGGCGGCATCGGCACGGCTTCGCGGCGCGTACCAGAAGAACAGGGCGGATGGACCGTGGGCGCCCTGGTCCAGGCCAACTACGGGAGCCGTTCGACGTTGCGGGTCGACGGCGCCCCCGTGGGCCGGGTGCTCACCACGGAGCGGGTTCCCTCGCCTTTTGATGGGGAGGAGACGGGGCAGCCCCCCGGTACCGGCTCCATCATCGTGGTGCTGGCCACGGACGCTCCGCTGTTGCCGATCCAGTGCGACCGGCTGGCTATACGCGCGGGCGTCGGCCTCGCCAGGATGGGTGGCGGCCTCGAAGACGGTTCCGGCGACATCTTCCTCGCCTTCGCCACCGGCAACCGGGGCCTCCCGCGGGCCGTCCTCGACGGGGACATCCCGCAGACGGTGCCCGTCCGGATGCTGCCAAACGAGCGCATGACCCCGCTCTTCCACGCGGCGGCCGAGGCGACGGAGGCCGCGATCCTGAACGCCCTGCTCGCCGCGACCACCGTGACCGGCCGCGACAACGTAACCGCCCACCACCTCGCGCCGGACACGCTCATCGCCGCCCTGGACGAGGCCCGCCTCCTGGCCGGGAGAAGGGATTGAGGTAGAAGGTTCTAGGTCTTAAGCCTCAGAACCTAGAACCTGCCCCTCTCGGTCTCCCGCGACCCCGAAGCTCCGGGCGGTCCTCCGCGCTAGCATGTGGGGGTTGGCGGCTAACCGACCTTGAGGGGTGCTGTGTGGTAGACGGCGGGCGGTTGTGGAAGAGGCTCTCGGAGCTGGCGGAGATCGGCAAACGCGAAGAGGGCGGCGTCGCCCGCCTCTCTTTCACGCCGCAGGAGCGGGCGGCCAAAGACCTCGCCGCCTCGTACATGCGGGAGGCCGGGCTTGCGGTGCGCGAGGACGCGGTCGGCAACCTCTTCGGGCGCCGGGAGGGGCGTGACCCGGGCTCCCCGGCGGTCCTGGTCGGTTCCCACATCGACTCCGTCCTGAACGGTGGCGACTTCGATGGGCCGCTCGGGGTTCTCGGTGGGATCGAGGTTCTCCAGACGATGGACGAGGAGGGCGTCCGGACGGAGCGTCCGGTCGAGGTTGTCGCCTTTACCGACGAGGAGGGCGCGAGGTTCTCGCTCGGCATGATCGGCAGCCGCGCCCTGGCCGGCACGCTCTCGCGGGAAGACCTGCGCTTCGAAGACCGGGACGGCGTCTCCATCGAGCGGGCCATGCGGGACGCCGGGCTGGACCCCGGCAAGGTCGGCGGGGCTGCCAGGCCCGCGGGCTCCCTGGCCGCGTACATCGAGCTCCACATCGAGCAGGGGAGGGTGCTCGAGAACGAGAACCTTCCGGTCGGCGTCGTGACCGGCATCGCGGGGCCCGTGTGGCTCAGGCTCTCGTTTACCGGGGAGGCCGGGCACGCCGGGACGACGCCCATGGGCGCGCGCCGCGACGCCCTGGCAGCGGCGGCGGAGGTCGCCGGCGTAATAGAAGAGGAGGCATCCGGTACGGGATCGACCGTAGGCACCGTGGGACAGATAGAGGCCAGGCCCGGCGGCATCAACATCATCCCGGGGCGGGTGGAGCTCTCGCTGGACTTGCGCGACATAGACGAGGCCGTGCGCGACCGGATCGAGGGACGCATCCGGGCGCGGGCCGGAGAGGTGTGCGAGAGGCGCGGCGTCGAGCTCGAGTTCGAGGAGATCCAGCGCCTCCCGCCGGCGCCGTGCTCGGAGGAGATCAGGACCACCATAGCCGCCGCTTGCGAAGAAGAAGGTATCCGGCCGTATTCGTTGCCGAGCGGCGCCGGGCACGACGGGATGCACGTCGCCGGGTTGTGCCCTGTGGGCATGATCTTTGTCCGCTCCAAGGGCGGCGTCAGCCACAACCCGAAGGAGTGGAGCAGCCCGGAAGATTGCGAGGCCGGCTGCAAGGTCCTCTATTGGACCGTGCTCGACCTGGCGGGCCGAAGCTAGACGAGCAACAACCCGCTTGGCTGGCCTAAAGTTTCGGCGCGGCCGCCCCTACAAATGGGATATGGAGCTAAGGGAGATCGAGGTTTTCGGCGAGCCGGGGGCCGTGGTCTACCTCGCCGACTGCGTCGATCTCATGCGCCTAATGCCCGCCGGTAGCGTCGACACCGTCTTCGCGGACCCGCCCTACCGGCTCTCCAACGGCGGCTTTACCGTGGAGAACGGGCGTCTCGCGCCCGTGGACAAGGGGAGTTGGGACCGTTCGCTCGGGTCTTTTGGTGAGGATCACGCCTTCAACGAGCGCTGGCTGGGGGAAGCACATCGTATCCTCAAGCCTGGTGGGACCATCTGGGTGAGCGGCACGCACCACGTGATCTTCAGCCTCGGGTTCGCGCTACAGGCTCTGGGGTTCAGGATCATCAACTCCGTCGCCTGGGAGAAGCCCGACCCGCCCCCGAACGCGCTCCATACGGCCTTTACCCACGCCCACGAGACCTTGATCTGGGCCGGCAAGCGGGGCGCCCGCCACACCTTCAACTACGACGCCGTAAACAGCAGGGACCCCGCGTCCCAGGTCGGCTCCGTCTGGCGCATTCCACCACCCTCCCGGCGTGAGAAACGCCACGGCCGCCATCCGACCCAGAAGCCCCTGCGCCTGGTGCGCCGGGCGCTGCTCGCCTGCACGCGGGAGGGCGATCTCGTCTTCGACCCATTCAGCGGCTCCGGCACTACGGGGGTGGCGGCCAAGGAGCTGAACCGCTCGTTTGTGGGCGCGGAGATGGAGGAGGAGTACGCGGAGCTCGCCGCCCGCCGGATGGGAGCCTCCGAGCGCGGGGGCGTCCTGCGCGAGGTCTCCGGGCGACCCGTACTCGAGTAGCCTGCTCGGCTCCATCGCGGTCGGCACGCACCCGGCTCT
>CADCUT010000190.1 GCA_902805975.1 uncultured Rubrobacteraceae bacterium
CTCGGGACGCACCTCTCCCCCGAAGGACCCGATAGCCGGGTTCTTGAGGCGGAAGAGCACCCACTCGGGACGCACCACTTCCCCGAACACCGGAAGTCCTATGTTCGTGTGGATAGTGGACATCAATTCCCCAGGTCCTCTCGCGACGACAACTACAGCGAAGGCACTCTAGCGTCGCCCGTAGAGCTTGTCAACAGTGTTGCGCGTTCATGGAGAAAAATTACGACAATTTACGTAGAGACGTACTCGATCCCGCTAGAGATCTCGATGCTCCCCTTCACCGAGCGCGCCACGGGGCACGAGTCGGCGTAAACGGAGAGAACCCGCTCGACGGTCTCTCGTTGTTCTTCGGGCACGGTGAGGTGGAAGGTCTGCTTGATGCGTCGAATCACCAACACCTTCCCATCGGCCTCGACCTCTCCCACGGTCTCGGCGCGGAGGTTCTCAAAAGAGACTTGACGCGCTCCCAGCGCGCCGGCAAAGGTGCCGAGCAGTCACCCGCCCGCGGCCGCCACCACGTAGTCCAAAGTGCTCGCGTGAGGCTCCTCGTCCTCCGGCGCGACCCCATAGTGCTCGGCGACCTCCGAATGGACCCCGAAGAGAACCGGCTCCTCCTCGCCCGGCACGTAAGCCCGCCGGACCTTCCCTTCCACCGGCTCGACCTCGACCCGCGAGACGTACTTCACTTCGCCCACGTCCTCTCCCTTCGTTCGCTCCCGACACAGGTTACCTTAACTCGGGTCCGTCACGCGCCCCACGAACAGGACCGTGCCCGTCTCCCGCTCCGTGATAACAAAGAGGAAGGGTCGGTTCGCCGTCATCTCCTGCAGCGGGGGAGGACCGCTCACCGGAAAGCTCAGAAAGGTTGCGGCGGCGGCCTCGGTACCCTTCTCGTCCACTGTTATGTTCGCCTTGTGGCGGGCCGCACCGATAGACAGGGGGGCTTCCCTCGTGATGCCGCCGAAGTCGGCCGCCCCGCCGAAGGGTATCGTCATGCCCATCGAGCGAAGGAGAGGGACCAGGTCCAGCCGCGTCTCGAAGTCGAAGCGGGGCATGGTCAACCTCACCCACGCGTCCGGGTCTATCTTCGCGTCCACCTCGTCCAGGAGGCCCGCGTCCAACCGGTCTTCGATCTCCTCGAAGCGCCCCTCCTCGGGGAGCACGACCAGCATGTCTGCGGCGTCTCCTTTGTAAGGCAGCCGGACGGCCTGGTACCCCTCACCTTCCGCGTAGGGTAGGTACGACGTCTGCCGCATGAGCGGGACGGTGACCTCGCCGCCATCGGGCAGGGCGAACGTGCCGTCCTGGGTCTTTTCCTGCACGAACGCGGAAGCCCACGCCGCCTTGAAATAGACGGCGTTGGCAAGGACGAGGCGCGTCGAGGAGCTCACGGATTCCGGCGTGACGAGATCCTTGATGCGGTCTTCGGTCTCGTCTTCGACCCAGGCGTTGATCGCCTCAGAGGCCTCGTCGGGTCGTCCAAAATCCACAGGCCTCATCCCCGCCCCGTATTGTTCGGCCAGCGTCTCCAGGTACGCCTGCTCGAACCGGAAGCCCTCCTGCCCCCAAGCCGAGTTGGCGACGTTGAGCCGGAAGGGTGGTTTGGAGCTCTCGCTGCCCTTCTCCCCCAACCCGGAGATCCGGCTCTCGATGGCATTGAAGGTCGGGTTCTGGGTCTCTTGCGGCAGGAATTTCAGCGTCTCGGCCATCTGGGCCTCCGTCTCGCCGCCGGCGCCGGCGTAGGCCAGGGAGAAAGCGAGCGAGATGCTGTAAGGGGAGAAGATCACGTTCCCCGTCCCGGCCTGCTCGTGGTACATCTCGAACGCGAAGTCGTTGTTGCCCCGCACGAGATCCGCCACCTGCCCGTCCGTTACGTCCGGCGACTGGACTCGCGCGGTCTCGGCCTTGACCAGCCTGACGCCGGACCCGGATTCCCCCGCTCCATGTTTCTCGGCGTTCTCCTCCTCCGAACCGCAAGCAGTCAGGAGCAAAGCAAGCAAGCACACCCGAAAGATGCGACCCATGATACCTCCCGGTAGAGGACCCCGGGGCCATGTTACAGGAAGCGCAAGCGCCGCAGACTACGGCGGCGTTACGGTATCGTACCGATCTTGTTAGCCGTGGGGTTGCCGTGCCAGCGCGTGGTATTCCTCGTTCGGGATCATGCCGCACGCCAGCGACATGCGGTTCGTGAAGTTGTACATGCTGGCTACCTCTACGACGTCCCAGACCTCCTCTTCTGTCAGACCATACGCCTTGAGACGTTCGAGGTCCTCCGGGGTGCATTCCAGAGGCCGCTCCGTGACCTTGACGGCGTAGTCCAGAATGGCGGTGCGGCGCTCGTCGAGACCGGCCCTCCGGTGGTCGAGCGTGATGCGGTCGGCCAGGATGGGATCTCCGAGGGCCTGCCGCAAGGCGGCGCCGTGGGCCACCAGGCAGTAGAGACAACCGTTTGCCATCGAGACGGCCACCGCTATCATCTCCCGCTCCGCCGCGTCCAGGTTCTCGGTCGGCTCGTGGAGCTGGCGGTAGTGCGAGAACCACGCGGAGAGCCTCTCCGGCCTGAAGCTGTACGCCCGGAACACGTTCGGCACGAACCCCACGGCCTCCCGCGCCTTCCCGAACAGCCCCCGCAGGTTCTCCGGCAACTCCGACTCTTCCGGCACCGGAAACCAGCTTACAGGGACCCCTTTTCCTTTGCGCGAGATATGCTCCACCTCCGTCACGAATCCTCCTCCAGGTGGTCTTCCACGTCGGGCTGGTCAAGCACGGGCGCCACGTAGGAGATGAACTCCAGGAGCGACCCGTCCGGGTCCCGGAAGTACAGGCTGGATCCAGCTCCCTTCGTCCCGAAGCGCTTAACCAGACCCATCTCCACTTCGATGCCGTGGCGCTGAAGGTGCTGCTCCGCGGCGCCGATAGGACCCGACCACTCGAAACAGAGATCGCTCCCGCCCGGTGGGACGGGGATGCCGGCGACCGGCGCGGCATCCACGCCGGGGCCGTGCAGGTTGAGCTGCTGGGCGCCGAAGCGGTAGGACCAGCCAGCGCCGGCCCGGACCAGTTCGGCGCCCAGTACGTCCCGGTAGAAGGCGTTGGACCCCTGCCAGTCGGAGACGTGGACCACGCAGTGATCCAGCCTGACGCTCGGCACTACCGGATCCCTATCGGCCCACGGCCCGCATCATCTCCTCGGAGTAGCGCTCGCCGGCGGCCGAGCCCCGGGGCATGGCCTCCTCGATGCGGCGCAGGTCATCTTCGGTGAGCTCGACGTCGGCGGCGCCGGCGTTCTCCTCCAGGTACTTGCGGCGCTTGGTGCCGGGGATGGGTGCTATGTCCCCGCCCTGGGCGAGCAGCCACGCCAGGGCGAGCTGGCCGGGCGTCACGCCCTTCCCCTCGGCGACCTCGCGCACCCTGTCGGCGAGCTCAACGTTCTTCATGAAGTTCTCTTCGGCGAAGCGGGGGAAGCGGGCGCTGCGGGTGTCGTCTTCGGGCATGTCCTCGATGCTCTTGAAGCGGCCGGTCAGGAAGCCGCGTCCGAGGGGGCTGTAGGGGACGAAGCCGATGCCGAGCTCGCGCAGGGCCGGTAGAGTGTCATCCTCCACATCGCGGGTAAAGAGCGAGTACTCGGACTGGAGCGCGCTAATGGGATGGACGGCGTGCGCCCTGCGGATCGTCTCGATCCCCGCCTCCGAGAGGCCGAGGTAACGGACCTTGCCGGCCTCGACCAACTCCTTCATCGCCCCGACGGTCTCCTCGATGGGCGTCTCCGGGTCCACGCGATGCTGGTAGTAGAGGTCGATGTGGTCGACCCCGAGCCTCCGCAGCGAGGCGTCGCAGCACTCGCGCACGTACTCGGGCTTGCCGCTCACGCCCAGGAAAGACCCGTCCTCGCCGCGCACGTTGCCGAACTTGGTGGCCAGTTCGACCTCCTCGCGCCTGCCCTGTATGGCCTTGCCGACGAGCCTCTCGTTGGTAAAAGGGCCGTACATGTCGGCCGTGTCCAGGAACGTTACGCCCAGGTCGATGGCGCGCCCTATGGTGGCGATAGACTCGTCCTCGTCGCCCGTGCCGTAGAACTCGCTCATCCCCATGCAACCGAGCCCGATCTCCGAGACCTCCAACCCCTCGCTGCCCAACCTGCGCCGGTCCAAGATCCTCTCCCTCCAGTAAAACCCGTGCCTACCCGAAAGAGTTTACACAAAGCCGCCACGCGGGAACCTATCCGTCCAAGGGATAGCAAGAGAGGAGATCCACCATGGCCCAATGCGAGGTCTGCGGCAACGATTACGACAAGGCGTTCCGGGTGACAGTGTCGGGGGGCGATCCGCGCACCTTCGATAGCTTCGAGTGCGCGATCCACGCCCTCGCTCCCGTCTGCGAGTACTGCAGCGTGAAGGTGATTGGCCACGGCGTCGAGGCGGACGGCCACTTCTACTGCTGCGCCCACTGCGCCACCATGGCCGGCGCAGAAGGGGTCGCCGACCGGGCTTAGGCGTATTTAGAGCGGGCAAGAAGAAGGGCCGGGGCGCGACAGCCCGATTAGCTTCTTGACCTCGCCCAACTCCCGCCCACGCCCCACGAAGCTGGAGAGCCGCGACGGCAGGTCTCCGCCAGCACGCCCGCCGGGACCCGAAGCAGGACTGAACCCGGCTTCGTCCACAACGCGAAGCGCCCGGAGGCCCGCGGGCGGACGCGTCGCTGCGTCCCCTTCTTTAGCGTTCGGTGTTATGCCCCGTGCCCTTGAGCCCCATCAATCGCGTCGGTTGCGGGGTCAAGGTAGCCTACCGCGTCGCCGCGCGCATCGTACAAACTGGTGATTCGTCTAGTGGTCGAGCACCCGGGCGGAGGGTCTCACGGGCACGCTCCCACCCGGCGTCACTCGTGCGTGCGGGGGTCCGGCCTAGCGGACGGTCTTCTCCGGCTCGGGCAGGCGGCCCATGACGGCGCGGAGGCCGAAGTCACCCGGCAGGTCTGAGATGAAGCGCCGGAAGCCCAGGGTCTTGCGGGCGTCGATGCTTACCTCACGCCCGGCCAGGTGCGGAAAGATGGCGCGCGCCGCGTAGATGGGGTCATCCCCCTTGAGGCGCACGAGCCCCTTGCGTCCGCGGACAATCCGTTCGTCCGTCGCGTAGAGGCTCATCTCCCCGGCCCCGGCGCAGCACACAGCCAGCCGGTGCCAGTCGAGCACGATCGCCTCGTCCGGGCGCAGCAGTTCCCGCGCCGCGAACGTCAACTTCACGCTGAAGGAGTAACGGTCCACGCCACGATCCTACCAAAACGGTCGGCACAGGGGCGGTTCGCGAGCCTCCCCCATGCCGACCGGATCGTTCCAACCCCCTGAAAACCCGATGCCTCCTAGACCCGCTGGGCGTTCCGGATAAACCGGTACGGGTATGTATCCTCTAGGGCCCCGGCTTCGGAGAGCCGGTTCACCTGGTCCTCGTCGAGCTGCCAGCCGGCGGCGCCGAGGTTGTCTTCGAGCTGCTCGAGGGTGCGCGCCCCGATGATGGGGGCCGTAACGGCCGGCTGGCGGAGAAGCCAGTTGAGTGAGATCTGGGCGTAGGACCGGCCGGTGGCCTCGCTTATCTCGCCGACCGCGTCGAGGACGGCCCAGTTGCGTTCGGTGGCGCGGCGTTCCCAGTACTCCTCCATCGGCTCCTCCGCCCCCGCGATGCGCGAGTCTTCGGGCGGCTGCTCGCCGCGGCGGTACTTGCCCGAGAGAAAGCCGCCGCCAAGGGGGCTCCAGGGGATCACGCCGAGGC
>CADCUT010000191.1 GCA_902805975.1 uncultured Rubrobacteraceae bacterium
GGGAGACCGCCTACCGACGCCACGAGTTGTGGCTAGAGCAGGGCCTGTGGCAGCGCCTCCTCCAGGCGTTGGGGGAAGAAGACTCGCCGGGACCGGCGACGAAGGAGCCTAACTGATGCTGTAGGGCCCGGGCAGCCTGTTGAAAAACTCGGTATTGGATCTGTCAGCAGTCTCGAAACTCGTCTCAAAACACCCGAGGCGCCGTTTTCGTGGCCGAATCGGTGCCCAGAGATGGCGCTCGGGTAGTTTTTCAACGGGCTGCGGGAAAATCGTACTGCGAGAATGTGAGCGGCGGCTGCCCTCCCGGTCGGCCTGACTCGAATTTTGTAGGGCCGCACGTGCCTTCTTAGCGAACCGTCGGCCGGCCAGGGAGGGTCGCCGTCGCGCTCCGGGCGGGCGGCAGTGACCTAATAGGAGCCTGCCGAAGAGGTCCCGTCGCAGTACCGTCCGCCGACCCGATCCGGCAAGCGCACAACGCCCTGACCGCGGAGCGGAAGGAGAGGACGCTGTGGCTGTACCTGCCCGAAATAACGTCTCGGAGGTGGCGGTGACCGTGGGCGTGCAGACCTCGCCGTAGAAGCGTTACACATCCCTGTACCGTGCGTGGAGGAAAGCAGATTTCTGGAGTCGTGGGCCGCGAACGTCTCGAGGAATCTTCGGACCTGCAGCGTTGTATATAGGGTGGAGGCCAGTACGAGCTTTCGGTTCCGGAGCCTGGTCCCTAACTCCGCCGACGGACGATCCTGTCCGGATGCTATTCGCGGTTCGGAACCTTCTCGATCCGCTGTCCTCCCTTAGGTTTACGGGGGTGCGGCCGAGGCGGGAGCGGAAGGGCTGGCGGAAGCCGACGCGGAAGACACCACCGACGTCGGGCGGCTCGCTCGGCCGGTACTGGTCGTCAGGAACACCGGGACGCCCGCGGTCGCCGCGCTGCCCGCCTTCGGGTCCTGCCCCACGATCACGCCCGCCGGGGCGGTCTCGCTCGGCGCCTCCTCTACGCCGCCGAGGCCGAAACCCGCCTCCTCCAAGGTCCTCTCCGCCTCCGGGTAGGGCAGGCCGACGACGTCGGGCACCCCCTCGGCACTGGCTTCTCCCTCGTCCGGAGTATCTGCGGACGTCGGTCCCTCGCCGACCGCGAGGAGGACCCTCGAATCCTCCTCCACCTCCCTCCCGCCGGGCACCGACTGCTCGAGTACCCTCCCAGTATCCTCCTCGGAGCTCTCACGAGGACGGACCTCGGCCCCCAGGCCGACCGCGGAGAGGCGCCCGCGCGCCGCGCGCAGGGTCAGGCCCTCCATGTCGGGGACCGCGACCTCCTCCGGTCCCAGCAGCGCCCGCCTGGCCCCTTCGAGTACCCCGCGCCCCCCGTCGGTGAAGTCCCCGAGGACTTCGGCCACGCCCTTCCCAGCCGATCCCGTTCCGAGGCCCCAGCCGACTACGCCGAGCAGGGCGAGGAGCGCGGCGAGGGCGGCCAGGACCCGGAGCGGCCTACGACGGCGCGGTCCAGGGTCCGTGGCGCGGGGCGCGGCCGGCGAGAGGATCGGGGCCGGGTGCGGTACCGCTGACTCCGACGAGGCGGCCGGGCGCGGACGGTCCCGCGCCCGGCGGAGTTCGTCGACGAGCTCCGCCGCGCTACCGAGACGGTGCTCTGGGTCCTTGGCCATGAGCCTCGTAACGAGGGCGTCCATCGCCTCCGGGACCCTAGGGTTCGCGCTCCTCGGGCGCGGCGGCGGCTCGACGACATGCTTGTCACGCGCCCGGGCGGGGTCGTCGGCCTCGAAGGGCAGCTCGCCGGTGAGCATCTCGTAGAGGACGACGCCCAAAGAGTAGAGGTCGCTACTAGGGGTGGCGACCAAGCCCGTCGCCTGCTCCGGGGACATGTACTTCGCGGTGCCGAGGACGGCGCCGGGGCCGGAGAGCGTGGTGGCGTCGGCGGCCCGGGCGATCCCGAAATCCGCCACCTTGGCGTCCCCCGCGGCGGTCAGGAGCACGTTCTGGGACTTCACGTCCCGGTGGACGATGCCCCGCTCGTGGGCCGCCCGCAGCGCCTCGGCGACCTGCGCCCCTATGCGGGCGGCCTCGTCGGGATCCAGGGGCCCTTCCTTGAGGATCCTGTCCTTGAGGGTGCCGCCGGGGACATGCTCCATGGCTATGTAGTAGGTTCCGTCTTCCGAACGACGCTGGTCGTAGACCCCCACAACGTTCGGGTGGTTGAGGGTGGCCGCGCTCCTCGCCTCTCGGCGGAAACGCTCCAGGAATACCCCGTCCTCGGCCAGCCGGTCCCTCAGGGTTTTCAGCGCCACGTCCCGTCCTAGGACCTCGTCGCGCGCCAGGTGGACTTCGGCCATGCCCCCGCCCCCGAGGCGGCGGAGGACCTCGTAGCGGTCGTCAAAGAGCGTCCGATCCACGGGCGGTACTTACCCGGCGCGATCCGTAACGAAAGCCAAACCGGCCCCTAATCGGACCCTTCGGACTCTCCTCCCGGATCCCCGGCCGCGTATCCATCGTCCCGCCCGGAAGAGGGCGAGGCGGAGGAGTCGGCGGAGGACGGCGCCGGGGACGCGGGCGCCGGGGACGGCGGCGCATCGGAGCGCGAGTCCGGTGAGGCGGAGGAGTCGGCGGAGGACGGCGCAGGGGACGGGGACGACTCCGCCGGGGGCTCCGGAGACGGTGAGGCGGCGTCCGGCGAGGAGGGCGCAGGGGACGGGGACGACTCCGCCGGGGGCTCCGGAGACGGTGAGGCGGCGTCCGGCGAGGAGGGCGCAGGGGCCGGCGACGACTCCGCCGGGGGCTCCGGAGACGGGGACGACTCCGCCGGCGAGGGGGACGGGTCCGGCGAGGCCGACGCGGACGGGGACGCCGGTTGCCCGGCGGGGTCCTCCGAGGGGGCGCCTCCGTCGGACGGCGTGCCCGGCCCGCCGCTGACAATGAGTGTCACCGGCGCGCCCGACGCCACGGCCGTGCCCACTGGCGGGTCCGTCCCTACGATCGTGCCTTCCGGCTCGGGGCTCGGCTCGGTCCTCGTGCCCGCTACCCCGCATCCGGCCTCCAGGAGGAGCGCGGTCGCCTCGTCCACGCCGAGGCCCGAGACGTCCGGGACGTCTACCCTGTCAGGCCCGCCCTCCTCGGCCGGTCCGGAGCTGACGGTGAGGTCCACCTCGGTGCCTGCCTCTGTCATCTCCCCCGCTGGGGGGTCTTGGGCGACCACCTCGCCCTCCGGTATCTCCCGGTTCGGGACCTCCTCGCGGTCGCCGGCCTTCAGGCCCGCCTCCTCGAGCTCTTCCTCCGCCTTCGTGGGCGTCAGGCCTACGAGTTCGGGGGCTTGCACGGTGCGCGGGCCGCCGCCGACGGCCAGGGCGACGCGGGAACCCCTACGCGCCTCCTCCCCCGCAGGAACGGACTGCTCGAGCACCCTGCCCTCGTCGTTCTCGGCGCTCTCCCGGCGCTCGACGGCGACCCCGAAGCCCTCCTCGGCGAGGCGATCCCGCGCCTCTTCCTCGGTCAGCCCCACCACTTCGGGGACGTCACCCTCGCCGACGCCCAGGGCCCTCTGGGCCCCCTCCGCCGCCTCCCCGAGGGAACCGACCACTGGCCCGCCGGCACCGCCCGACAGGGCCAGGCCCGCCAGGCCGATCAGGGCGACGAGCGTCGCAGCGGCCACCAGGAGGAGCAGCGCCCGCTTTCTCCTCGAGGGAGGCCTACCGGGGACGGTCCCGCCCCCCTGGGGGCCCGGCGCGTCGAGCCGCTCGGTCTCCTGATCCTCCGGCGTGCCGGCCCCCGGCGCCGCCGTTGCCGGGAGAATCGGGGGGAGCCCGTCGCTCGCCCGTTGGAGGTCCGCGACGAGTTCCGCCGCCCCCGGGTAGCGGTCCTCGGGCCTCTTCTCCAGCAGCTTCATGACCACGGCGTCCAACGTCTGCGGCACCGCGGGATTCTGTTCCCTCGGAGAACGCGGTAGCTCAGTCACGTGCTTCATCGCCACGCCGACCGCGCTGTCGGCATCGAAGGGGACCTGCCCGGTGAGCGTCTCGTAGAGAACGACTCCCAGCGAGTACAGGTCGCTCTCGGGGCCCGTCGGGTCGCCCATCGCCTGCTCCGGGGACATGTACTTTGCCGTGCCGAGCACGAGGCTGCTGTTCGAAAGCGAGGTCGCGGAGGCGGCCCGGGCGATCCCGAAGTCCGCCACCTTGGCGTCCCCCGCGGCGGTCAGGAGCACGTTCTGGGGCTTGACGTCCCGGTGGATGATGCCGCTCGCGTGGGCTACGCCGAGGGCGTCGGCGACCTGCGCCCCTATGCGGGCGGCCTCGTCGGGATCCAGGGGCCCTTCCTTGAGGATCCTGTCCTTGAGGGTGCCGCCGGGGACGTGCTCCATGGCTATGTAGTAGGTCCCGTCTTGCGTTCTGCCCCGGTCGTAGACGGAGACGATGTGGGGGTAGTTGAGGGAGGCGGCGGCCTTGGCCTCGCGCTCGAAGCGCTCGACGAATTCCTCGTCCTCGGCGTACTGTTCCCTGAGGATCTTCAGCGCCACGTCGCGGTCGAGCACCTCATCGCAGGCGAGGTAGACCTTGCCCATGCCCCCGCCGCCTAAAAGGCCAGAGAGGACGTAACGGTTATCCACCACGGTCTGTTCCATATCCGGCCCTGGGTCCCCTTTCCGCTCGCTTGATCGTGCGCCAGCGAAGCCGGTCACAGAGATCTCGTCGATCTCCAGTAGGCGCTTGCACCACTCAGTCCCCCCGTCCCGGTCGCCCATGCTCTTTGGGACGGGCTTCTCGGCCTCTACCATGGCCGGTTGATTCGTGCTCAGCCAAGCTAGAATACGGAGTCCATATAGTATACGGAGTCCATAAGCGATCTGTTCACCGCCGGACCATCTTTATTAAAGGCGAGTGACAGGGTTGAAGCCCCGAAGCAGACCGACTCACTAACCCTGGCCGCAGGTCTTCCGGGGCGTAGAGCAGCACGCGTTCCAGGGGCAGATGTGGGGCGGCGGAGCGGCCGGTGAGGCAGGCCAATCCCTCCTCCGCCACGAGCTCGAAGAACGGCTCGTCGTCGAAGACGGTGGCAGGGTCGTCGTTCTCGAAGAACCGTCCGAGGGGCGACTCCGTCTCTCGGGCGCGCGTCGCGTGGCAAAGCTCGTGCGGGAGGACGTGGGCTATGTCCTCAAAGCACAGTTGGACCGCGCCGAAGGTGCGGCCGTAGGCCTCCAGCCCGATCCCGACCGCCGGCTCCCCCTCGACCACGACCATGAAGGCGTTGCTCATCTCAAGCCCCACGCACAGGTAAGCCCCGGGCTCGTGCGAGGGCCGGAGGAGCCCGGTCGCGGCCCGGTAGCTGGAGCCGGCCAGCCCCTCGAGGTCGTGTCCCGTCACGGTATCGCTCTTTCACCTGAACCATGCTACACGGACACGTCCAGCGCATACTACACCCTTTCACCAGGAACCTGACAGAGCCCGGGGTTTGTGTCCGAGTCTGGTCCCGGAGACCCCGAAATCAGCATAACAATCCAATCGGACGCATAACGCATCCTGCGAATTTGGGAGAACGAATGTTCCAGGAGCTTTGGCGAGTAGACCCCCGACGGTGCCATTAGCCGCGCCGCCTTGTTGCGAAGTAAACCGCGCCACCAAAGACGACCACGCCCCCACCGACCAACGCAATGTTGAGCCAGGGGGTGCCCGCCCGTTCTTCTCCCCCATGGGCCAGGGCAATCGAGACGAACACTAAGGTCAAAACGA
>CADCUT010000192.1 GCA_902805975.1 uncultured Rubrobacteraceae bacterium
CCGCCGTCTTGCAGGGCGCCGGGCTCCTGCCTGCGGTTGTTGGGTTTGAAGCGGTAGAGGAAGCTGCCCCCGGTCTCCGCGTTCGGGTCGCCGCCGTTGGCGATGCCAGAGGGGTCGTCCTCGGTGAGGTAGGCGAACCCGGTCTCGGGGTCGATGTCGACCGCCTCGTGCGAGAAGCGGCCCATCGCCATGATCGGGTTTTTGGAGCGGTTGTTCTGCGGGTCCCTGGGGTCGACCTCGAAAACGTAGCCGTGGACCTCGGTACCGGCCTCCCTGGTCTCCTCGCAGGTGAGCCAGGTCCCCCACGGGGTCGCCCCGCCCGCACAGTTGGTGCTCTGCCCCGAGGAGGTCACGAAGTCCTTTATGACCTTGCGGCTGCTGTTGTCGACGAGGATGCCCGTCGTGCCACCGATCTGGGTCGGGTCGTAGGGGTTAGAGCCCTCAACCGCCTGGTTGGAGGTTCTGTCGTTGGAGGAGAGCTCGTGGTTGCGCACGAGGAGGGTAGTGCCGCGCCTCGGCCCGCGGAAGGCGGCCATGCCGTCGTGGTCGCTGGGCACCGGGGTGCCGTTGGAGAGCTTCGTTCCCTCGCGGGAGATCACGCGGTACTGGAACCCCTCAGGCAATTCCACTATGCCCTGCGGGTCCGGCCGCAGCCGCCCGTATCCGGCCTCGGCCGCCGCGGCGCCACGGGCGCCCATCGCGAGCGCCGCGGCGCCCATGCCGCCCATGCCGATGAAAGCCTTGCGGCTGATCCGATGATCCCAATTGCCCCTTATGCCCAAAATGAATCCTCCCTGTAGAACCGGACCCCCCGAAGAGGGTGTGCCGGCAAACCTCGTCTATAAGGACGCTGACGTAACCTTATTCGGGACCAGGCCTGGGCTAGAAGCCTCACCTGACCCGTATGGCCAAGACGCTTCCCTCCGTCTGCTTGCGGCGAGGATTCGCACCCCACCCTCTCAAAGACCCGCAAGAGTATATTTGGGTGGCCGAACGCGCAGGTTAAAGGAAGGCAAACTCTGCGTTAAATGTCGCGTTGGGCGCCGGGCACACCGCTCTCGACGGCGAACGCGGCGGCGGTGTAGGAGGGGGCGTCCGGGTCCACGACGTTGCCGTTGCCGGGCGCGGTTACCACGGCCTTGAAGGTCGTCAGCCAGAGATCCGGGGTGACGTCGCACCTGGCGTAGCCGCGGTAGGTGCCGTCCACGTACTTGCAGTGCGGGTTGTCCGCCCTCGCGGCCTCGACCGGGCCGCTGAAAGCCGTCTCGAAGGGTGAGGAGATCGAGGTTCCCACGAACTCCGTCCCGACCGTCCGGCTCGCCGGGTCGTCGAAGTCCGTCTTGAGGTCGTGGACCCAAGAGCTGTGGATGTCGCCGGTGATGGTGATCGGGTTCCTCACCCTGGCCCGGTCGAGGAAGCCGATCAGGCGTCGGCGGGCGGCGACGTAGCCGTCCCACTGGTCCATGTTGAAGAGCTGGCCGTTGGGCTGGCCGTCGGGGATGGCCGAGAAGTCGTACTCGGCGAGCATGGTCTGCTGGGCCGTGACGTTCCAGCCTTTGCGCGACCGCGCGAGCCCCTCTTTGAGCCAGCGCTCCTGCCTCGGGCCCGTTATCGTCTGGGACTCCGAGAGGGCCCCGGCGCAGCGCTCGGCGAGGCCGTCCACGTCGCTCGTGCATCCAGGCTGGTCGGAGCGGTACTGGCGGGTGTCGAGCAGGCTGATCCCGACGAGGTCCCCCCACGAGAGCCTGCGGTACAGGCGCATGTCCGGCCCCTTGGGGAGCGAGGAACGCCTGAGGGGCATGTGCTCGTAGTAGGCCCTGTAGCCCGCCGCCCGGCGCCTGAGGAACGCCCCGGGGTCCTGGTCGCCGTCGGGCGCCCCGTCGGCGTAGTCGTTGTCGACCTCGTGGTCGTCCCAGGTGACCATCCAGGGGAACGCGGCGTGGGCGGCCTGCAGGTCCTCGTCGGTCTTGTAGAGCGCGTGGCGGTTTCGGTACTCGGCGAGGGTGAAGACCTCCCGCCCCCCGTCGGTGTGGTCCCTCACCCCGTCGTCGGTGTTGCCGCCCTCGTAGATGTAGTCCCCGAGGTGGACGACGAAGTCGAGATCCTCCTCCGCCAGGCGCTTGTAGGCCGCGTAGAAGCCGTCGCGCCAGTCCTGGCACGAGACGAAAGCGAAGGCCAGGGACGCAAGCCGCGCGTCGAACGGCGGGGCGGTCTTCGTCCTGCCGACCGCGCTGATCTCATCCCCGGCCTTGAACCGGTAGAAAAACTCCCGGCCCTGCCTCAACCCCTCGACCTCGGCGTGGACCGAGTGCCCGAGCCCGGGCCTCGCCGCGGCCGACCCGCGCCGCACGACCTTCCGGAAGTTCTCGTCCGCCGCGATCTCCCAGCGCACGTCGTAGCGCTCCGGGGCTACCCCGCCGGACCCATCCTCCAGGAGGGGCTCGGGCGCCAGGCGCGTCCACAGCACGACGGAGTCGGGCCGCGGGTCGCCGGAGGCGACCCCGAGCTTGAACGGGTAGTCCGAGAAGCGGGGTGCCGCGACCGCCTTCTCCGCCGGCGAACCGAGCGCCAGAAGCGCCGCGAGGCCCCCGGCCGTCCCGAGAAAGCGGCGTCGGCTAAAGAGCCTTCTGTCCCAATTGCCACCGATGCCCAAATCGACCGCCCTCCGCTGCGCTGGACCCCAGCGAGAAGATGTAGCAGACGGAGCAGCCGGCTTTGTTAAACGGCCGTAACTTCTGGGTAAATTCCGACTCGGGTCCCTCCGTTCTTAACCGCGCTGGCCCAGGTGCTCGTCCAGGAACGCGGCGATCTTCGGGTATGCGTCGAGGCGGTTCTTTAGCTTGGCGAGGCCGTGGCCCTCGTCCTCGTAGAGCAGGTACTCGACCCTGCCGCCGTTCTCGCGGACCCGGGCCACGATCTGCTCGGCCTCGCCCACCGGCACCCTCGGGTCGTTCTTGCCGTGGATGACCATGAGCGGGGCGGTTATGCGGTCGGCCTTGTGGATGGGGCTTATGGACCGGAGAAAGTCCCCGTCGTTCTCCAGAGATCCATACTCGGGCTCGCGCAACGCCCTCCGGTAGGAGCCGGTGTTCTCCAGAAAGGTGACGAGGTTGGCTATGCCGACGATGTCCACCCCGGCGCTCCACAGCTCCGGGTACTCGGTGAGTGCCGCGAGCACCATGAAGCCGCCGTAGGAGCCGCCCATGACCGCGACCTTCTCGTGTCCCCTCTCCCTGAGCCAGTACGCGGCGTGGGCGAGGTCCTTTACGGAGTCCATCCTCAGCCTGACGTCGTCGAGGTGGGTGTAGCGTTTGCCGTAGCCGGTCGAGCCGCGCACGTTCGGGAGCAGGACGGCGTGGCCCCGGCCGAGCAGGTACTGGGTGACGGGCGCGAAGGACGGGCGCGACTGGCTCTCCGGGCCGCCGTGGACGTTGATGACCACGGGCGCGTTCCCAACCTCCGGCTCGTAGAAGACGGCCGGTATCTCCAGCCCGTCGAAGCTCGGGTAGCGCACGATCGTCGGCGCCTTGAAGCTTTTCGGGGGGATACCGGCCGTCGAGGAGCGGGTCAGACGCTTCGCCTCGCCGTCGGGGAGCCGCATGGTCCAGACGTCGGGGTTGCGGGCGGGGCCGACGAGGGTGAAGGCGAGTCGCCCGCCGTCAGGGGAGACCGCGAGGCCGCCGACGATGCCGCGCGGCACCTCCGGGTCGGGCATCCGGCCGCCGCGGCCGTTGAAGAGCAGGAGGTCTGAGTAGCCGCCGACGTTGCGGGTCGCGGCGAGGAGGCGCCCGTCGCGGGAGAGCTCGACCTCCTCGACGTCGTGGTCGTCGGGCGTGAGGTAGTCGAGCTCCAGCGTGTCGAGGTCCAGGCGGGCGAGCCTGACGAAGTCGCCGTCGCGGTCGGTGGCGAGGTAGAGGTGTACGCCGTCGGGTGTGACGCTCGGGGAGCGGAACCGGGCCTCGCCCTCGTGCGGCGTAAGAAGCGTCGCCCCGCCGCTGGCGTTCGCCAGGTCCAGTTTGTAGAGGTCGTTATCCGTGTTGGATCGGTGGCGGGCGACGATCAAGAACGACCCGTCAGGGCTCCAGCCGGAGATGGTGTGGTAGCCGGAGACCTCCCAGACCATCTCCGGCTCGCCATCCGGCACGTCCTGGACGAAGACGTCGAAGTCCGTGCCGTTGCGGCGGGTGGCGGTGAAGGCGACGCGCGCGCCGTCGGGGGAGAAACCGCCGGAGTAGTGGATGGCGTCAGGCTCCCGCGTCAGGTCCCGCTCCCCATCGTCGCCGAGCAGGAAGAGCTGCGAGCGCTCGTTGCCGCCGGCGTCCATGCCGAAGAGGATCTCCTCTCTGGCAGGGGAGTACTCGGCGCCCGAGACGCGCTCCTCGTGGAAGGTGAGCTGCTCGGGCCAGCCCCCTTCTGCGGGGACCTCCCACACCTGCGGGACGCCCGTGATCTCCGTCAGGAAAGACACCCTCCGGCCGTCGGGGGACCAGCTAGCGCCCCACGCGCCCCTGACCTTGAGGTATCTGCCGAACTCGTAGCCCAAAGCGTCGCTCCCCCTGTAAGATCGAGAGCCCAGATTAAACCACCCGCGCTATAATGGCCAAACCCTGCCATAGTTTTCGCGGCCCCAGCACGACCGACGCTGAAGGTTGCTTCGCAAGCGTGGCGCGCCTGAAAAAGGTAAGTTTGCCTCTATCGGTGACTCAGGAGGTGAAAAGGAAGTGGACCTTGCGATAATCGCGCAGGTGGTTTCGGCCGTCGGTACCGTGGGCCTTACGATCCTGTTCGGGTTCCAGCTGAGGGTATTCTACAGGCAGGTGTTGGTAAACCGCGACACCTTGAACGAGATACGAGAGGCCCGTGTTTCCCACGAGCGCCCCCAGGTCGTGGTAACCGCGGAGTACCGCCACGGCAACCTCGTCGAGGTCGTCATCTCCAATATCGGCAGGGGTGATGCGAAGGACATCAGGTTCGAGTTCTCCGCGGCCATGGAGAGCTCGGTGAGCTACCGGCGGGACTCGGAGGTCGTCCCCTTGAGCGAGCTGTCCCACTTCAAGGAGGGCCTGAGCTTCCTCGCACCCGGCGCGGAGATCAGCACCGTTTGGGACCGCCACGCCAACCTCGTGCCCCTGCTTCGGGAGATGGAGCTGTACGAGGGGATCACGGTCACCAGCCGCTACGAGTCCCTTACCGGGGAACGCTACGAGACCCTCTGGACGATTAACCCGCTGCTCATGCCGGGAGACCTCTACGCTACGGGGACAGGCGCGGTGGAGTGACCCCTTCCTTGACTACCGTCGACTCTGACCGTGCTACCGACCTTAGCAAAGAGAGGTACCGTGATCTTTAGACGCCTGCGCGCTATCTTCGGCGGGGAGGCCCGGCCGGCGGAACCTACCGAATCTCTCTACGGCCTGGATGCCGAGGAGCGGGGGAGGATCGGGACGGATAGGGACCCTTTGAAGGACTTCGAGGCCGCCATGCAGCGCAACGAGGCGGCCGAGCGCGCCGAGCAGGGCGGCGACCCCGAGAGGGCCATAGACCTCTACGAGAAGAGCGTCGCCGAGGGCTTCGTCGGCGCTCACCCCTACGAGAAGCTCGCCGCCCTCCACGAGCGCCGCCGCGACCCCGCATCGGCCCTCCGCGTCTGCGAGGCCTACCTCCGCCTCGCCGCCTCAGGGACCATGCCCCGCGGCGCCCAGCGCCGC
>CADCUT010000193.1 GCA_902805975.1 uncultured Rubrobacteraceae bacterium
CCGTCGGCGTCGATCAGGTAGATGGCGGGCCAGTAGCGGTTGTCGTAGGCGTCCCACGTGGCGTAGCCGTTGTCCAGCACGACGGGGTACTCGATGCCCGCCTCCCGCACGGCGGCCTCCACGTTGGTGTACTCCCGCTCGAACCCGAACTCCGGCGTGTGGACGCCTACGACCTGCAACCCGTCGTCTGCGTACGCCTCGTGCCAGACGTTTAGATGGGGCTGGACGTTCTGGCAGTTAAAGCAGGTGTAGCTCCAGAACTCCAGCAGAACGACGTTCTCCTCGGCGGCATCCTCTACGGAGAAGCCGTCCGCGTTCACGAAGCCGGACGGGTTGGAGATCTCCTCCGCCCGCGGGTACTCGTCTTCTTTCCCGGAGATCCGCTCCGCGTCGGAGATGACCGGATCTTGCTTCTCATCCTCCGCCCGCTCCGGGGAAGCCGGCTTCTCGGTTTCGCCTGCGGGCTCGGAGACGATCTTCTTTTCGCTAGACATGGCCGTCTTGCCGCTGGCTTTCTTGGTGGTTTGTGGGTCCGGTCTAGGTTGCTTCTCCGCCGGTTGCGGCTCCACCTGCGCACCGGCCGCGCTCGTGCTGGCGCCCGCGTCGAGCCGGAACTCGATAAACACGATGGCGCCGACGACGAGCACCAGCGTCAGCGCGAGCAGGATTGGACGGGGAGCGAGCAGTCTCATAGCAACACCTCGTTGAGTAGCCGGAAGTTGGCGAGCAGGCTGAGCTTGTTGGTAAACACCAGGACGCCCATCCCGATCAGGACGGCGCCGAACGCGACGTGCAGGCGCACCGCTGCCGGGCGGCGCGCAGGGCCACGGTGCCGTCGGCCGGGGTGTGGCGCAGGGCGTTCGAGACGAGGTTGTGGAGCACGCGCTGGAGCCTGGACGGGTTTGCGAGGACCGGGTCCACGTCGCCGGAGACCTCGCCGACGAGGCGGATGCCCCGGTTGTCCGCCTGCGGCTTGAAGCTCGAGATGGTGTCGGAGATCAGGTCGTGCAGGGAGGCCGCTTCCATGGTGAGCTGCAGGACTCCCGCGTCTATCCTGGCAAGCTCGAAGAGGTCGTCCACGAGGCGGCTCAGGTGGGCTAGCTCGCGCCGGGCGGAGGAGAGGTAGCGGGCCTCGGCCTCCGGGTCAGCGGCTACGCCGTCGGCGACGGCTTCGATCAGGGCCCTCGTCGAGGCGAGCGGCGTGCGCAGGTCGTGGGAGACGGCGGCGATGAGGTCGCGCCGCGTCTTCTCCATCTCCCGCTCGCGTTCGGCCGCCGCCCCGAGCGCCAGGGCCATGCGGTTGAAGTCCTCGGCCAGGCCAGCGACCTCGTCGTGGCCCTCCACGGGTACCTCGGACTCGAGATCTCCAGCTGCGATCCTAGCCGTACCCTCCCTCAACCGCCCGATGCGGTCCGCCAGCGGCCTCGCGCAGAGCAGGTTGAAGCCGACGGAGAGTACCGCCGCGAAGACGAGCATGGTCAGCAGGAGCGAGAGGTCGTGGCCAGAGAGGAACATGGCCCGCGCCCCGGCGAGCATCATCCCGAGGAGGAGCAGGGTGCCGACGAGCCCGGCCCCGACGAGCTGCGCCCGCACCCCGCCGAGGCGTCCGAGCACGGCGGGCCGTATGAGGAGCAGGGCGAGTAGCCCGCCCCCGCCGCCCGCCCCGGCGAGCAGCGCGGCAACGAGCGGCAGGTCCGCCGTCGGCAGGCCGAGGGGCATCGCGGCGAGGAGCGCCGCCGCTAAAGAGACGGCGAGGAACAGCAGCGCCACGCCGGCCGTCCGGAGCGTCCCCCTCATGCGGCGAACTTGTACCCGATGCCCCACACGGTCTGCAGGTAGCGCGGGCGGGCCGGATCCGGCTCCACCTTCTCGCGCAGCCGGCGCATGTGCACGGTTACGGTGCTGGTGTCCGCCGAGAACGCGTAGCCCCACACGACCTCCATCAGGTGGTCGCGGGTGTACACCCGGCCCGGGCTCGCCGCAAGGTGGTGGAGAAGGTCGAACTCCCGCGCCGTGAGGTTCGCCGGCTCGTCTCCGACCAGGACCTCGCGCGTGTTGGGGTCGATACGTAGTCCCTCGAAGGCCAGGACCTCCTCGCCGGCGTCCCCGGGCGGCCGTTCCCCCGCGCGACGCAGGACCGCCGCCACCCTCGCGGCGAGCTCGCGCGGGCTGAAGGGCTTGACCACGTAGTCGTCGGCGCCGAGGCCGAGGCCGGCTATGCGCTCCTCCTCCGCGCCCCTGGCGGTGAGCATGATCAGGGGTACCCTCCGCTCAGCCTGGATCCGGCGGCACACCTCGAGCCCGTTCACCTTCGGGAGCATGAGGTCAAGCACGACGAGGTCGGGGCTGCTGCTGCGGAAGAGCTCCAGGGCCTCCTCGCCGTCGGCGGCCGAGACAACGGCGTGACCGTCGCGGCGCAGGTAGAGGCCGACCACCTCCCGGATGTTCGGCTCGTCGTCGACGATCAGGACCTTTGCCACCGCTGAACCCATTCCTCGCCTCTCCGCAGGATTATATCCCGCCATCTACCGGTCCCGCCTTAGCCTTCCTCCGCGATCTATCCCAGCGTACAGATCACCTTAACCTGCCGTGCTTACGCTACGGTTACGGTCTCCTTACAAGTGGCTTAACTTTCGATGGCGGGCCCGGACCAGGGGAGATGCGCCATCGTGTCCGGCGCCCCGTGCTGCTACCCTCCCGGTGTCACGAGCGTTCTTGAAGAATTCCCCGACGTAGGGAACGGGGTGCCGACGGTCTGCGGGCCCTGATCCAGGCGCAACCGCGGACCGTAGTCTGGCAGCGACGGGGCTCGTGCTACGGGCGCGCGGTCTGCGGAAGGTGGGTGATACGGTAGATGAACCTGGCGGCCAGGCACTTCCGCTTCCGGCTGCTCCCGTTTGTCGAACGTCGCGCGGATCTCGCCGTCGGGTTCCTGCTCGTCGTCCTTACCCTGGTGGCGGTGTGGGACCTCGTGGTCGGCGGGACCGTCGTCGGTAAGGACACCATCACCCAGTATTACACCTGGCACTCGTACCTGGGCGAGAGGTTGCGCGCCGGGGACGTTCCGGGCTGGAACCCGTACCAGTTCAGCGGGGCCCCGTTCGCGGGCGACCCCCTGTCCGGCTGGACCTACCTGCCGGCGATGATCCTGTTCACCGCGCTTCCGGTGTCGGCGGCGGCCAAAGGCTACCTGTTCGTCCACCTGCTGCTGGCCGGGCTCTTCGCGTACGCCCTCGCCCGGGTACTCCGCATGAACCTGGCGGGCGCCCTGCTGGCGGCGGTGGCCTACGAGTTCAACGTCTTTATCTACTGGCGCAACCTGTGCTGCTCCCCGTACGCGAGCGTAATGGCCTGGCTGCCGCTCGCGATCCTCGGCGTGGAGCTTGCGGTTCGCAGCACCCGCTGGCCCGAGCGGGGCCTCTGGCTGGGGGTGGGCGGGCTGGCGCTGAGTCAGATTCTGGCCGCGTGGCCCGGGCAGGGTTCCTACTACGCCCTGCTCGCCCTGGGCGGCTACGTGGCCTACCGCACGCTCCTCTTCCCGCCGGAGAACGTCCGCGGCCTTAGGGGACGGGTCCTTGGCTCCTTGATCCACGGTGGTGGGGTGCTGCTGTTCGGGTTCGGGCTGGCCGCCGCCGGCCTGCTCCCCAGGCTGGAGTACCAGACGCTCTCCACCCTGGCTGAGGGCTACGGCAACATCGAGGGCGTGAGGGCCGCCTGGGGGGGATGGACGTCCGACGACTGGAAGAGGTTGGTGGCGCCGGGCCTGATCTACCCCGGGCTCACGGTCCTGGCCCTGGCCCTCGCGTCACCCCTGGTCGCCCGCACGCGGCACGCCGCGCCCTTCTTCCTCGTCCTCTCGCTCTTCGCACTCTTCCTCTCCACACCGGACGGCACGGTGCTGCACTCGGTGCTGTACTCCCTGTTGCCCGGTTTCGAATGGATGCACCCCCACGGCCCGGGACGGATAAAGGTGATCCTGTACCTCGGGCTCGCCCTGCTTGCAGGCGCGACGGTGAGCCGCCTTGGAGAACGCGGCGCAAGGTCCATGGTCGCCGTCCCCGCCGCGACCTCGCTGTTGCTGGCGGCCTGCGTCGTGGCGCTTCTGGCGACGGAGGGGCCCCCGGCCGGCCTCGGAGTGGGCGTCTCTGTTGTCTCGCTGTCTGCCTTGGCGGTCGCCAACGCTTGCGTGGCGGCCTACGCACTCTCCCCGACAGGTCGGCGGGGTGCCGTCCTCCTGATGGTGCTCGTGTTGTTCGTCGACCTGTTCGTGGCCGGGAGGGCCACCGTCGCAGAGCGGGCGGACGCCGACCTGGGCAAGGACCTCGTGAAGGTGGACCTCTCCCGGTACTTCGAGCCCACGGGGGCGGCGAGGTTCCTCCGGTCGGAGGGCGAGGAGGAGCCGGCCCGCTACTTCGGCTACGGCCCGCGCCGGATCGGCGACGGGTGGAGCTTCAACTACAACAACCGGTTCGCGGAGCGGGAGACGAGCTCGCTCCTGGCGAGCAACATGGGGACGCCGCTCGGCCTGCAGAGCATCCAGGGCTACAACGCCGTCCACATCGCCCGCTACGACGAGTTCATGGAGGCCCTCAACGGGAGAAGCCAGGGCTACCACAACGCGGACGTGGTCTCCAGAGGCCTGGACTCCCCGCTGCTGGACCTGATCAACGTCCGGTACATGGTCGTGCCAGCGGAAGTGGGCGCCGACCAGGACCGGCTGCGAAGTCTTAAGGATGCCCACCCGACCGTGTACGGGGACGATCGGGTGGAGGTCCTCGAGAACCGCGACGCGCTCCCCCGGGCCTGGATCGTCCACTCGGCAATAGAGACCTCGCCGTCGGAGACGCTAGAACAACTGGGCTCCGGCGCGGTGGACCCGAGAAGGACGGCGCTGCTGGAGCGGCGACCACCGGACCTCGCCGTCCCGGCCGACCCGGCCGCCGACCGCGCCACGGTGACGGAGTACGAGGCTGACAGCATGAGCCTCGCGACCGCGACCGGGGCGCGGGGCCTGCTCGTGCTCAGCGAGCCGTACTACCCCGCGTGGAAGGCCTACGTCGACGGCGAGCCGGCCCCCCTCTACGTCGCCGACCACGCGCTGCGCGCGGTCCCCGTACCCGCCGGAGAGCACTCGGTGGAGCTCCGCTACGAGTCGTGGACCCTGCGCACCGGCCTGGCCGTCTCGCTGGCCGCCTACCTCGCGCTCGCCGTCTTAGTGGCGTCCGCCGCGCGCAGACGCCGGAAAGGAACGGGCAAAACCTCGACCACCGACGCCATATAGAACCTCGCGCGGGTCCGTTACAGGCGCCAGGATCGCCCGCCATCACCCCGGCCACCCAGCGGGTACGGACGGCCGGTCATCCGCCGGAAGAGCTCGCGCTTTTACTTATACGGCAATTCGGGTACGTTAAGGTATGAAGTGGCCGAGAACGACAGGAGACTCGTGCAGCGCATTCAACGCGTCGATCTGGAGAACGCTCCGGAAGAATCGCGTCCGCTGATGGAGCAGGGCGCCGAGGGCGCCGGCAAGATGCTCAACTTCCACAAGACCTTCGCCAACTCGCCGGCGGCGTTCAAGGGTTACATGGACCTGAACGGCACACTCAAGGGCGGCGCCCTTGACCGCCAGATGCAGGAGTCCATAGCCGTCGCCGTCTCGGACTTCAACGGCTGCGCCTATTGACTGGCCTCACATACTGGCCT
>CADCUT010000194.1 GCA_902805975.1 uncultured Rubrobacteraceae bacterium
GAGCTGCTCGTCGGTGATGTAGGCGCCGGCGAGGCCCATGTAGGCGTTCTGGGCGGTGTGGTGGATGGCGTGGTCGTGGTACCAGAGCATCCGCTCGTCCTGGTCGTTGGGGAAGACGTAGTCCTTGTACTGGCCCGGGGCGGTCACGTCCTCGGCGTAGCCGTCGTACTGCGGTTCGGACTGGTTGCCGTGCAGGTGCACCGAGGTGGTGGTCTTGTAGCCGAAGCGCGAGACCTCGGGCAGAGCGTTGATCTGCCGCACGACCGCCCTACGCCCGCGGGCGACCCTGATGGTGGGGCCGGGGGAGATACCGTTGTAGCCGTAGATCTCGGTGTCCGGGCGACCGGGAATGATCGGCACGCGGGCGCTACGCATGGTCACCTCGAAGTAGTCTGTGGTCTCGTCCGAGCGCACGGGCTGGAGCACAGGCGGGGCGGCGAAGGGAACTTGGAAGGGTTGGGGCAACTGGCTGGAGGGCAGCCTGTCTCCCGAGGACCACTCGGCCCTCGCCGTCCGCTCCAAGGGAAGCACGAGCGCGGCGCTGCCGAGCAGGCCCAGCTTCAGCACGTCCCTGCGACTTATCCGGCTCGCTTTTCTCTCCACCCCGTCCCTCCTTGGCCTCTCCAACACCTGTCCCGCAGAAGCGGAACGCCCCTGCGCTCTTTACCTCCGCCCACAGCCTGTGTCCGCGTCCCGCGCATAGGGTAAGTATCGCGGCCCAATCTTACAGCCGGGGCGGCGGCGCGTCATGGGCCTAAAGGTGCAGGAGGGCCAGAATGGCCCGAAAGGAGCACGCCCCGTCCGGGGGGTCCGCCTGGGGAGGAAGCCGAGGCGGGCCGGCGCCCCCTCCTAGGTCCGCCCGCCCGCATCGGTAGATCCTACGAGGCTAATTTCCGAGAACCCCCTCAAGGCGAAGTTCGGGAAACGTTCCAACCAGAGAACCGACTCTTGCGAGGTTTGTTAGATAGGATTAGGCGCCGTCGAGCCTCCAGTTCCGACCAGTCTTGCGGGCCACCCGGCTTCTGGAGACCTCGTCCTATGCCGCCCGGAAGGGCCGCAACGTGTCAAAGTCGGGCGGCCTATGCGCCCGCAGCTTCGTAACGAGGTTTGGTCTGACCAGTCGCGCTGAATCTTTGGGTTAACATGCCCCGTTGGAGCGACGAAGCGGGGGCGTATGAAAGAATCGGAGCAGAGAAGCGCGGAGAGGGAGGCGCCGGAGGCGCGGGACCGTTTCCCGCATTTCCTGACCATAGCGACGCGCTGGATGGACAACGACGTCTACGGGCACGTCAACAACGTCGTCTACTACTCGTACTTCGACACGGTGGTGAACGAGTACCTGATCCGGGCCGGCGTCCTCGATATCGAGAACAGCCAGGTCATAGGCCTCGTCGTCGAGACCCAGTGCCGCTACTTCGAGCCCGTTACCTTTCCGGATACCGTCCACGCGGGCCTGCGCGTCGCGCGGCTAGGGCGCAGCAGCGTGCGGTACGAGATCGGGCTCTTCAAGAACGACTCGCCCACCGCAGCCGCCCAAGGCCACTTCGTCCACGTCTACGTCGAGCGCGAGGGCCGCAAGGCGACCCCCCTCCCGCAAGAGATGCGGGCAGCGCTGGAGAGGATCGCGGCCGGCTAGGAACCGGCGAGCGAGGCGACACGAGGGGCGACGACCGCGGCGAGCTCTTCGAGCAATGCTTCGTCTCTGGCGGTAAACGCGCCGACCGTGTCGGAGTCGATGTCGAACTGGCCGACGATCACTCCCTCGTGCCGGATCAGGACGACTATCTCCGAGCGGGTGTGGATGGAGCAGGCCAGGTAGTTCTCGACCTCGCGCACGTCCTCGACTACCTGGTTCCTGTCCTCGGATACGGCCGTCCCGCAGACGCCCTCACCGACCTCGATCCGGTCGTGGTCCGCCGGCGCCGTCTTCGGCCCGAGCACGAGCACGCCGTCCTTCATCAGATAGATGCCGCTCCAGTCCCAGGACGGGTGCGCCTCGTGTACCAGCCGCACCACCCCATCCAGTACCTCTTCGTCCGGGCCGTCTGAGGCAACGAGCCCCTCCGCCTCCGTCCGAAGGTCCCTCTCCAGCGTTGCGCGCTCGCCCATGACACGTTCCTCTCGACTCCTGAAAACCATCCCGCCGATGATAACGCCGCCACGCCGTTCTGTCCCGCGGGCGCGCCATTGCGCAACTGTTACTACAATGTTACGGTTCGCAACGAGGGGTGGTACGCGCGGGTCGCGCGGCGCGGTTTCGAGCGCGGAGAAAGAGGCCTGTGCTACACTGCCCGCACTTCGGGAAGAAAGGGGAAAAGGGCATAGGAACGCCTTGTACGGCAGGGAAAGTGTGCTGTATGTGATCCCGTTGACGGCGGCCCGACGGCGGTAGGGGAGACTGCATGCGGGTGGTCGGGAACACGGCCTTGGGTGTGGGGAAGTCGTAGGGAAAGGAAAATACGTGCGAAGGATTCAGGTAAGCGTAAACGGCGTCGCCTACGAGCATGAGGTCGAGCCTCGGTTGCTCCTGGTGCATTACTTGCGTGAGGGGCTGAACCTGACGGGGACCATGGTCGGATGCAACACCTCCAACTGCGGGGCATGCACCGTGCTTTTGGACGGGGAGTCGGTCAAGTCTTGCACGCTGTTCGCGGTGCAGGCCGATGGGCATGAGATCACGACGGTCCAGGGCCTCCAGACCAACGGCGATTGGCATCCCATGCAGACGGCTTTTCACGAGCAGCACGCCTTGCAGTGCGGGTACTGCACGCCCGGCATGATCCTGGCCTCCGTCAGCTACCTCAAGGAGAACCCGAACCCGAACGAGGAAGACATCAGGGAGGCCCTCGAGGGCAACTACTGCCGCTGCACCGGGTACGAAAACATCGTCAAGGCCGTGCAGCAGGCCGCCGGCCAGACGAGCTAGAAGGAGGCGCTAGAGGTGACCCAGGCACCGGAACGCTACATGGGGAACGGTCTACCCCGCAAGGAGGACCCGAACCTCGTAACCGGTAAGGCCAACTGGACCGACAACATCAAGCTACCGGGCATGGTCCACATGTCCATGCTCAGGAGCCCCTTCGCCCGCGCGAAGGTAACGAAGCTCGACGTCTCGGCCGCGCTGGAGCGGCCCGGCGTCGTCGCGGCCTTCACGGGGGCTGACCTCGCGGAGGAGTGGCCCGGCGGCGTGCCGTGCGCGGCCGTGGTCTCCGAGGAGCAGAAGACCCCGTTCTTCCCGCCCATCGTCACGGACGAGGTGCGCCACGTGGGGGACGTTGTGGCGGTCGTGGTCGCAAGCGACCGCTACGCCGCGCAGGACGCGCTGGAGTTTATCGAGGTCGACTACGAGCCCCTCCCGGCTATCGTGAACATGGAGGATGCGCTCAAGGCGGACTCTCCGCTGGTTCACGAGGACCTCGGGACCAACGAGTGCTTCACCTACACGGCGAACGTCGGGAACACCGACGAGCTCTTCGACCGGACGGACGATTCGGGTGATGCGGGCGCGGAGATCCGCGGGCCCGAGATCCAGGGGCAGGGCGACACCGACGAGGCCTTCCGGCAGGCCAGCGTGGTCGTCAAGGAGCGCTACATCCAGCAGCGTCTGCTCCCGACCGCCATCGAGCCGCGGGCGGCCGTCGCCTACCCGGATCCCGGGCACGGCGGCTACGTCATCTACTCGTCCACCCAGGTGCCCCACCTCGCCAAGATCGTGCTCTCGCTGGCGACCGGGATACCGGAGAACCAGATCCGGGTCGTGGCGCCCGACGTGGGCGGCGGGTTCGGCTCCAAGCTGAACATCTACCGCGAGGAGATCCTGGCCGTCGTGCTGGCCAAGACGCTTGGCGTGCCCGTCAAGTTCGTCGAGGACCGTTCGGAGAACTACCAGGCGACCATCCACGGCCGGGGCCAGATCCAGGACATCGAGCTCGCCGCCGATTCTGAGGGCAAGATCCTCGGCATGCGGGTGAAGCTGCTCGACGACATGGGCGCATACCTCCAGCTCCTGACTCCGGTCATCGCGATCAGCGGCGGGGCGATGTTCCCCGGCGTCTACACCTTCGATAACTTCTCCATCGAGATCAAGGGCGTCTTTACCAACCTGACGCCGACGGACGCCTACCGCGGCGCCGGTCGCCCCGAGGCCTGCTATGCCATCGAGAGGGCTATGGACTCTTTGGCCCGGGAGCTCGACATGGACCCGGCGGAGATCCGGAGACGGAACTTCTACGAGCCTTTTGACGAGCCGACCGCCAACCCGGCTGGCCTGATGTACGACTCCTTCAACCTGCAAGGGGCGCTCGACCGGGCCATAGAGCTCGCCGACTACCAGTCTTTGCGCGAGGAGCAGCGCCGCAGGCGCGAGTCGAACGACCCGGTGCAGCTTGGCATCGGGTTCGCCACGTACACCGAGATCTGCGGCCTCGGTCCTTCGCACGCCCTCGCCGGCCTCGGCATCGGTGGCGGCGGCTGGGAGGTCGCGAGCGTCAGGATGCTCGTGACCGGCAAGGTCGAGGTCGCCACGGGCACCTCCCCCCACGGCCAGGGCCACGAGACGAGCTGGTCCCAGATCGCCGCGGACGTCCTCGGCGTAACCCCCGACGACGTAGAGGTCCTCCACGGCGACACGGGCATCGTTCCCTTCGGCCGCGACACGTACGGCTCCCGCTCTCTCGCCGTCGGCGGCATCGCGGTGTACCACGCCGCCAACAAGGTGGTCGAGAAGGGCAAGAAGATCGCCGCGCACATGCTCGAAGCAGCCGAGGACGACATCGAGTTCGAGGGCGGCAAGTTCAGCGTGGCCGGCTCGCCGGACCAGAACGTAGGTATCGGGGACGTCGCGGGTGCGGCCTACCTCGGCAACGACCTGCCGGAGGGCATGGAGCCGACGCTCAACGAGACGATGACCTTCGACCCGCCCAACTTCACCTTCCCGTTCGGCGCGCACATCTGCGTCACGGAGGTGGACACGGAGACGGGCGCCGTGAAGATCCGGGACTACATCGCCGTGGACGACTGCGGACCGGTCATCAACCCGACCATCGTGGACGGCCAGTTGCACGGGGGGCTTGCGCAGGGCATCGCGCAGGCGCTCTACGAGGGGGTCATCTACGACGAGGAGGGCAACCTGCTCACCGCGTCGATGGTGAACTACATGATCCCGGGCGCCCCCGAGCTTCCGAACTACACCCTGGACCGGACCGTGACGCCCTCGCCGAGCAACCCGCTCGGGGTCAAGGGTGTGGGCGAGGCAGGGACGATCGGCGCGCCGCCCGCGGTCATCAACTCCGTGGTGGACGCGCTCTCGCCGATGGGGATCCGGCACATAGACATGCCCGCCTCGCCGATGCGGGTGTGGAAAGCCATCCAGAACGCGCAGGGCAAGCCATCCGGCGACCGGCAGGAGGACGCCTCGCTCGGGGCGAGCGCCGCCGACATCAAGCAGGGGGGTGACGCGTAATGATCCCGATGGCCTTCGACTACGAGGTCGCCGAGTCCGTCGACCACGCCATAGAGCTCCTCGGCCAGCACGGCGAGGACTCCAAGCTCCTGGCGGGCGGGCACTCCCTGATCCCGATAATGCGCCTCAGGCTCGCGGCCCCCGCGGTCCTCATCGACCTGGGGCGTCTGGACGACCTGCGCTACGTGCGCGACGGGGG
>CADCUT010000195.1 GCA_902805975.1 uncultured Rubrobacteraceae bacterium
ATATAGAGCGTGCAGGGACTTGAGCGCGACATAGACATAAACAAACTGGAGAAGATCTCCATCGGCCTCGCCTCCGCCGAGGAGATCCGGGAGTGGTCCCGCGGCGAGGTTACGAAGCCCGAGACCATCAACTACCGCACCCTTCGCCCCGAGAAGGACGGCCTCTTCGACGAGCGCATCTTCGGCCCGTCGAAGGACTGGGAGTGCTACTGCGGCAAGTACAAGAGGATCCGGTTCAAGGGCATCATCTGCGAGCGCTGCGGCGTTGAAGTAACCCGCGCCCGCGTCCGCAGGGACCGGATGGGCCACGTCGAGCTCGCCGCACCGGTGGCGCACGTGTGGTTCGTCAAGGGCGTGCCGAGCCGGATGGGCTACCTGCTCGACATCAGCCCGAAGGAGCTTGACCGGGTCCTGTACTTCGCCTCTTCCATAGTTACCTGGGTTGACCGCGAGGAGCGGGCCAACGACATAGACCTGCTCCGCGGGCGGGTCGAGGACGAGATCCGGGAGCTCGAGCAGGACCGCGATGAGGAGATAGACCAGGTCCACGGCCTGCGCACCAAGCGCGAGAGCGTCATAAACGGCGACAGCTCCCCGGACGAGTTCACCGAGGAGTTTGCGGAGATCGAGGAAGAGAACCGCGAGGCGACGGTCGCCAAGGTTCACAAGGAGGCCGAGGAGTCCATAGCGGACATCCAGAGGTCCACGACGGACCAGATCGCGCTCGTCAGGCGTTCGTGGGAGGAGTTCCAGACGCTGGAGCCGCGCCAGATCGTGGACGACGAGGAGCTCTTCCGCGAGATGAAGGACCGCTTTGGCGACGAGTACGGCTACGGCGTGTACTTCCGTGGCGGCATGGGTGCCGAGGCCGTCAGGGACCTCATCCAGCAGGTGGACCTCGTGGAAGAGGCCCAGGACCTGCGCGACATCGTCGGCTCCTCCAAGGGCCAGAAGCGCCAGAAGGCAATCAAGCGCCTGAAGGTCGTGGACGCGTTCCGCACCAGCGGCAACGGCCCGGAGTGGATGATCATGGAGGCCATCCCGGTCCTCCCGCCCGACCTCCGCCCGATGGTCCAGCTCGACGGCGGACGCTTCGCAACGTCCGACCTGAACGACCTCTACAGGCGCGTCATCAACCGCAACAACAGGTTGCGGCGTCTCCTCGACCTCGGGGCTCCCGACGTGATCGTGAACAACGAGAAGCGGATGCTCCAGGAGGCCGTGGACGCCCTCTTTGACAACGGCCGCCGGGGCCGCGCCGTGACCGGCGCCGGCAACCGCGCCTTGAAGTCCCTCAGCGACATGCTCAAGGGCAAGCAGGGAAGGTTCCGCCAGAACCTGCTCGGCAAGCGCGTCGACTACTCCGGCCGGTCTGTCATCGTGGTCGGCCCGGGGCTCAAGATGCACCAGTGCGGTCTGCCGCGCCTGATGGCGGTCGAGCTGTTCAAGCCGTTCGTGATGAAGGTGCTCGTGGACCGGGCATTGGCCCCGAACATCCGGAGTGCCAAGCAGATGGTCGAGCGGCTCAGGCCCGAGGTGTGGGACGTCTTGGAGGACGTGATCAAGGAGCACCCCGTGCTCCTGAACCGCGCCCCGACGCTCCACCGACTCGGCATCCAGGCCTTCGAGCCCGTGCTGGTCGAGGGCAAGGCCATCCAGGTCCACCCGCTCGTGTGCTCCGCGTTCAACGCGGACTTCGACGGCGACCAGATGGCGGTCCACGTGCCGCTCTCTCCCGAGGCGCAGGCCGAGGCCCGCGTGCTGATGCTCTCGACGCAGAACATCCTGCTGCCGGCGAACGGGTTCCCGATCGCCGTCCCCTCGCAGGACATGGTGCTGGGTCTCTACTACATAACCTCCACGGGCGAGGATTTCGAGAACGAGGAGCCAAAGGCTCTGATCTCCTCCTACGACGAGGCCGAGGCCGCGTACAAGGAGGGGACGCTCAAGATCCACAACAAGGTCATCACCCGCCGCAACGGCGAGCGGCTGGAGACTACTTTGGGGCGCGTGCTCTTCAACGAGAACGTCGAGCAGACGTTGAGGGACTACCTCGGCGACGGCTACGACCCGGCCGAGTACCCCTACGTCAACCACGTGCTCAAGAAGGGTGAGATCAAGGCGCTCGTCTCCGAGTACGTCGAGCGCTACCCGACCGAGCTCGTGAGCCAGCTTCTGGACACGCTCAAGCGCGTCGGCTTCCACACGGCGACGAAGGCGGGCATCTCCGTCGGCAAGAACGACATCGTCGTGCCGGAGCAGAAGGAGGGCATCCTCGAGCGCTACCAGGGCGAGGTCGAGGAGGTCGAGGAGCAGTGGGACCAGGGCTTTATCTCCGACGATGAGAGCCTGGAGCGGACCATCGCCCTGTGGACGCAGGCCAAGAACGAGGTCGAGGATGCCATGAAGGGCAACCTCTGGCGCCTGAACCCGATCTTCATGATGGCCGACTCGGGTGCCCGGGGTAACTACTCGAACTTCACCCAGCTCGCCGGTATGCGTGGCCTGATGACGAACACAAAGGGCGAGATCATCCCCGAGCCCGTGAAGTCCAACTTTATCGAAGGCCTCTCGGTGCTCGAGTACTTCACCTCGACCCACGGCGCCCGGAAGGGCCAGGCCGACACGGCGCTTCGTACGGCGGACTCCGGCTACCTGACCCGCCGTCTCGTCGACGTCTCCCAGGACGTCGTCGTTAACGATGAGGACTGCGGCACCACCGAATACGTGGACCTGCCGCTCTTCCTTGAGGGCGGCCGGGGCGACGCGAACGACTCCGTCGCGGCCCGCTTCCTTGCCCGCGACCTCGTCAACCCGGAGACGGGCGAGGTCGTCGCCGAGAGGGGCACGGACGTTATGCCGCGCCTCCTCGCCGAGTGGCAGGAGGAGCTGCCGCGCGAGACGCTGGTGCCCGTCAGGACGCCGGCCAAGTGCGAGAGCCCGCAGGGCGTCTGCCAGGCGTGCTACGGACGCGCGCTCTCCACGTACCGCGCCGTAGACGTGGGCGAGGCCGTCGGCATCATCGCGGCCCAGTCCATCGGCGAGCCGGGGACGCAGCTCACGATGCGTACCTTCCACACCGGCGGCATCGCCGGCGAGGACATTACCGCGGGGCTTCCGAGGGTCGTCGAGCTCTTCGAGGCCAGGCACCCCAAGGCAGAGGCCACGCTCGCGGAGATAGACGGTACGGTAAGCCTCGAAGAGGGCGACTCAGACCGCATGATCACCGTGACCATAACCTCGCCGGACAACACGGAGGTCAGGGACTACAAGGTCGAGCGGCGGCTGCTCAAGCCCGAGTTCGTGGAGGGTGCTGAGGTTCGGGCGAACACCCCGATCACGGACGGCTCCGTCTACCCGCACGCGATCCTCGAGAACGACCTGCGCTACGACCGGGGCACCACGACCACCGAGCGTTACCTGGTGGGAGAGGTCCAGAAGGTCTACCGGGCCCAGGGTGTCGACATCCACGACAAGCACATCGAGGTGATAGTCCGCCAGATGCTGCGCAAGGTCGTCGTGGACGATCCGGGCGACACGACGCTTCTCCCGGAGCAGGTGGCAGACAAGTTCACCCTGCTCGCCGAGAACGCCAGGGTCGAAGAGGAGGAGGGCCGTCCGGCCACCTTCCACACGATCCTGCTCGGCATCACCAAGGCCTCGCTCGCCACGGACAGCTTCCTCTCCGCGGCCTCCTTCCAGGAGACCGCCCGCGTCCTCACGGATGCTGCCATCGAGGGCAAGCAGGACAGCCTGGCGGGCCTGAAGGAGAACGTCATCATCGGCAAGCTCATCCCGGCGGCCACCGGCCTGCCCCGCTACCGGCAGCTCACCGTGGCCGTCGAGGGCTACAAGGCCCGCGAGGTGGACGAGCTCGACATAGCGGCTTCCTAGCTTCTAGCTCTTAGCTATCGCTGCCGGCGACCGGCCCCTGGCTTCTCCGTCAGGGGCCGGTCGCTTTGTGCGTTGGTGGGCGAGGGGCCGGTAGAATGTGGTAGCGAGTCTAGGGACAACGGTGCTGGGAGGAGCGGGGTGACGATCCGGGAAAGCTCTCCGGGGAAGAACTGGGCCGGCAACTACGAGTACCGGGCGGAGAGGCTGCACCGGCCGGCGACGATCGAGGCGTTGCAGGAGATCGTCGCCGGTGCGTCCCGCGTGCGCGTGTTGGGCTCCCGGCACTCGTTCAACGACATCGCGGATTCTCTGGAGTTGGTCACGCTCGAAGACATGCCGGCGGAGGCAACCGTCGATTCCAGGGCGGGCAAGATCACCTGCAACGCCGCCATGAAGTACGGGGAGTTGGCGCGGAGGCTGAACGCCGAGGGTCTGGCGTTGCACAACCTCGCCTCGCTACCCCATATCTCCGTCGCTGGCGCCGTGGCGACGGCGACGCACGGGTCGGGCGACACGAACGGCAACCTCGCGACCGCGGTCGCGGGCTTAGAGCTCGTAACGTCCGACGGTGAGATCGTCGAGGCTACCAGGGACGATCCGGACTTCGACGGCCTCGTGGTCGGGCTCGGCGCCCTGGGTGCGGTTACGAAGATCACGCTGGACGTGGAGCCCGCGTACGAGGTGCGGCAGCGGGTCTTCGAGGGCCTGAGTTGGGGGGCCTTCCTCACGCACTTCGACGAGATAACCCGCTGTGGCTACAGCGTCAGCGTCTTTACCCGGTGGGGCGAGGCCGCCGGTGAGATCTGGGTGAAAGACCGGGTCTCGGACGAACCGGAGCGGGTGGAGGGCGATCTCTTCGGCGCCGTTGCGGCGACCGTGGATCGGCACCCCATCCTGGAGATCGACGCGGCCCCCTGCACGCCGCAGCTGGGCAGGCCGGGCCTCTGGTCTGATCGCCTGCCGCACTTTCGGATGGGCTTTACGCCGAGCAGCGGCGATGAGCTGCAGTCGGAGTACCTGTTGCCGCGCCGGCACGCCGCGGAGGCTATAGAGGCCGTACGGGCCCTGGCGGATGGGATCCGTCCGGCCCTGCAGGTGTCGGAGATCCGCACGGTGGCGGCCGACCGGCTGTGGATGAGCACGAGCTACGGTCAGGACGCCGTCGGCATCCACTTTACCTGGAAGCCCGAACCTGAGGCGGTCGGGGCCGCGCTCGTGCGGATCGAGGCAGCCCTCGCCCCGTTCGGGGCCAGGCCTCACTGGGGCAAGGTCTTTAGAGCCGCAGCGGTGGAGGTCTCCCCGCTCTACGAGCGTGCGTCGGACTTTGCCCGGCTGGTCGAGCGGTTCGACCCGCGCGGGGCGTTCCGTAACCCCTGGCTCGAAACCCACGTTCTGGGCCCGTCCTGACGCGCGGGCGGGTTGCCCGGTGTGGCAATCTGTCTCCAGTACGGTCCTCGAAACCCGGTCTAGAAGTTCATCGGCGGGTCGGGAAGCCGTATGGCTCACTGGCTGAAATACTGACCAGCCCGACCATGGAAACCGCCTTGACATAGCGGGTTCGCGAGCCTAAAATCATGCATCGCGGTTACGAACTGTTGCTTTCGGGTAACTGTGTTCGAGGATCGCGATTTGTGATGTTGTAGAAGCCCCCTTTTCAAGCAGAGAGAGAGGCGCGGCCATGCCGACGACCAACCAGCTCGTGCGCCACGAGCGCGAGCGACAGACGCAGAAGACGGCGA
>CADCUT010000196.1 GCA_902805975.1 uncultured Rubrobacteraceae bacterium
TGCCCGCTATTCGAGGTCGGCCTGGGCCGCCGCGAGCCGCTCCTTGGCCGCGTTGAGGTCCTCGGTGGCCTGCGCTATCTGGCCGTTGAGCTGGTTCATCTCGTAGAGAGAGTTGTTGTAGGCGGCCTGCGCCGCGCTCACTTCCATTCGGATGTCCGCCAAACGGTCCTGCGCGGACGCGACCTCATCCCGCGTCTCCTGAACTTCCTGTGCGGTGCCAGTCGATATGCCCGTCACGAAGACGAGCGCGGTTACGAGGCCTAGGAACACGATCAAGCTCGCCCTTCGCGGCATACGCCAAGGCTCCTTCCAGTAGCTTATATGCATCCTGTAAGGGGACCTTGTCTTAAGAGAATCCCCCCTCCTAAGCGGGGCACTTTAGGGAGCGCCCCCATATCCCGCAATACGGCTACCGTTACAAACCTTCGCCCTATACCTCCGAAAAAGGCTTAATTGCAGGGGATTTCTGTTGCTCCGGCGAAACCTAATTTTAATAAATCTTAATACTTGTAACGCTCATGAAAGTTTTCGGACGTTTTGGGGAGGTTTTTGGTTACCTGGCCAGGTCTTTGAGAACGAGGAAGCAGCGCCAGAAACGGCGTTTGGCGGCGTCGTCCGTCAGGGCGGGGGCCAGGGACGGGAGGCGGAGGCCCGAGGTTCCTCTCGTCCAGGCGAACGGGGCGCCTTCCCGGGCCTCGGAGAAAGGGGTCCGGGCGAGGGGGTGGGCTAGGGCGTCTACCTCGCTTGCGGCACCGGGGCCGACGGCCACAAGGGCGTGGGGTTCGGTGGCGAGCAGTTCCTCCTTGAGGAGGCCGGTTGAGGCGTAGGTGACGTAGGCGTCCGGGAGGCCGACGGCGGTGAGGCTCGCCGTCAGGGCGTCGAGGACGCGAGGTCCGACCGGCTGTTCCACGACGAGGACGACGCCGGTGGTCGGGTCGCCGAGGGGGGCGGGGTGTCCGGCCCCTTTAATACGTTTGGAGAGGAGGGAGATCTCACGCTCCGTCTTGCGCCGGTAGTCTTCGGCGGCGTCGGGGGAGCGGTTCGTCGCGGGCCTACCCCTGGGTGGCACGGTGGACGTGGAGTATGCGCTGGGCGGTGGTGACGAGGGCTCCGGCTGCGACGAAGGCGACGCCCGGCGTCAGGAGGCCGAAGATCGAGAAGACCGAGAGGATCACGACCCGCCCGGCCCGCTCCAGCAGGCCCACCTCGCACGCGACGTTCAGGCCCTCGGCGCGGGCGCGGGCGTATGAGGTGAGGAGCGAGAACGTCATGGCGAGGCCCGCGAGGAGGGCTTCGAGGGGCCTCGCGGCGCTCGCGTAGAAGAAGATCACGCCGACGAACACCGCCGATTCGGAGAGCCGGTCGAGGGTCGAGTCGAGGAAGGCCCCGAACGAGCTCATCCGGTTCGACTCGCGGGCGACCGCGCCGTCTAGGGCGTCGAAGAGCCCGCCGAGCAGCATCACCCCGCCGGCTATAGGCGTGTGGCCGAGCCCGAAGAGGACTGCCGCGCCGAGCGCGAGCGTCCAGCCGACGACCGTGAGCGTGTCGGGCCGCACCCGCATGGAGGAGAGGAGCCTGACCAGGGGATGCAAGACGAAGAGGAGGGCGTCTTTGGACGCCTCCCTGAAAGGGTAGGGCTCGCCGGGATCGCGGTGCGGGAAGGTCACGGTCTAGTCCCCATCCCGTTCCTCGTGGCGGCGCGTCTGGCCGAGGCCCGCGGCTTCAGGGAGAGACTCGGCCTCCGCCGCATGGAGCGGCTCCTCGGGCTGGAGCGGCGGCCTCGACCAGCGCTCGAAGGCCAGGGTCGTGCGCAGGTAGCGGATCGTGGCGGCGATGATGGCCACTATCGGTACGGCGAAGATCGCGCCGACCACCCCGTAGAGGGCCGTGCCGGCCAGAACCCCGAAGAGCACCCAGAGCGGGTGGACCCCCGTTGAGCTTCCCTGGACCCTCGGTACCAGGATGTTCCCTTCAACCTGCTGGGCGATGAGGAAGAGTCCCGCGACGATCAGGGCCGTCGTAAAGCCGCCGTCCCGGACCAGGAGCGCTATCGCGACCGCCGGTATCGCGCCTAAGAAGGCGCCGAGGACGGGGATCAGCTCCGTGACCCCGACCCAGGCCCCGATCAGGAGCGCGTAGTCGCCGACGGTGAAGAACATGATCGCCCACCCGATGACGCCCATGATGACGCACAGGAGAAGCTGTCCCCTGAGGTACCGTATAAGGGTCTGCTCGACGGCGTAGAAGAGCTCGAGGCTCTGGTCCCGGATCGTTCCCGGTATCGTGCGCAGGAGGGCGCGCGTAATCCTCTCCCGCTCCAGCAACAGGTAGATCGAGACCAGGACCATCAGCAGCAGGTTGAAGATCGTCCCGAAAATCCCGAACACCCCGCCGATAACGCCCGTCGCCACGTTGAGCGCCTGCCCGGCCGACGGCGCGTTGCTCCTAAGGAGTTGCAGGACCCGATCCTGGTCCAACTCCGTGACGTACTGGCCCACGTAGGGCAGGCTCTGGGCCTGCTCCGTCAGGCTGTTCGCCTGCTGCACGAAAGCCTGGGGGTTGCTCGCTATCTGCCGCACCTGCCCGATCGCCGGTACGATTATGACGAGCAGCGCCGTGGTCACGACGAGGATGAGGACCAGAAAGACCCCGACGACCGCCACCACCCTCGGCACCCGCCACCCTTCGAGACGCCGCACGACCGGGTTCAGCACGTAGGCGAGGACGCCGGCGGCCAGAAAAGTCAGCAGGACGCCGCTGACCTGCCGCACAAAGGAGACCAGGATCAGCACGCCCAGCGCGAGCGCGATGTACTGGAGGTAGGTTGAGACTACCAGCTTCCTGGCGGGCATCCGGCCTCCGTTGGGGTCTGGTGTTCTCGCCTGGCCGCACCCAATATACCCGACCCGGCATCGCCACAACGGGCGGCGGGGTTACGGCACAGTTGCGACAATGTTACGAAAGGGTTTTACAGTCACCCTGCCCCTCTGTATAATCCCCGCCCAGTATGAGAGGGGGAAACGCTCAACAGGCCCAAGATGTTGGGGAACAGCGGGTTCCCGCGCCGCGCTCCCGGCGCAGGGGCTCGCGTCCCGCCCGCCCGGTCGAGCGGCGTCCCGGCCAGAACGCCGTCGGCCACCTCACGGAGCTGCGCGAGGCGCGCAAGGCCGAGCGCGACGTGAGCGTCTACCGTCGTCGGCGCCTCATGGCGATCTCGCTGCTGATCCTCGGCGCCCTGGCGCTGGTCTTCGCCGTCCTGGTGCAGACGCAGGCCTCGGGCGCGGCGGAGCAGGCGGTCCCCATCGACCCCAACCACGCCACCCCCGACACGGTCCTCGCGGAGGCCGCCAACGTCGGTATCTCGACACCCGTCCGTCCGGAGAGCCTGACGGGCCTCGGCTACCATCCGGAGGGCGAGGGGCTGGTCGCGATGGTCCCGCGGGGGGACAACCTCACCAAGAACGCCCTCCTCGGCCTCGTCGCGGGCGGGGAGACGCCGGAGGGCATCAACTACAACGTCATGGACGACGCCGGCAGGGAGGGTCCCCGGACGGGCGCCCTGGACGTCGGGGCGGGCTCGGGCACGACCGCCTACTCCCCGGTGACGGGCTCTGTCACCTCCATCCGTCCAGATCCGACGGTGCCGGAGGCCAACGTCGTCGAGATAAAGCCAGACGCCAACCCGGACGTCAGGGTCAACGTCTCCCTGGTAAAGAGCGACGGCGGCGCCGGCGTCAACGACCGCGTCGTCGCCGGGATGACCCGTCTTGGCAGCGTCGCGGACTCGGCCGCGGTCCTCGACCCCCAGCTCTCCGCCTACACCTCAGACTCCGGCAACCACGTCACCATCAGCATCTCAAGGGTAGGTTAGAAGAACCCACGTCCCCGCCGGGCGTGTATCATAAAGGCTCATGTTTCTCGCCCTCTTCCAGAGCAACCCATCCGCCGCCATCGCGTTCCTTCTCGGGCTCGTGATCGGCATAACCGTCCACGAGGCCGCCCACGCCACCTCGGCCTACTGGCTCGGCGACGACACCGCCTACCGCGACGGCAGGGTGACGCTCAACCCAGCCTCCCACCTGGACGTGCTCGGCAGCCTGATGCTGCTCATGGCCGGCTTCGGGTGGGGCAGGCCGACGCCCGTGATGCCCTCCAAGCTGCGCGGCGGTATCTTCGGCCCCGTGGCCGTCGCGCTCGCAGGTCCCGTCTCGAACCTCCTGATCGTGGCCGTCTGCGCCGTTCTCTACCTGATACCGACCTTCCAGAGCGGCTACCTGGCCCTCGTCGTGTTGATGACGGCCTTCACCAACGCCCTGCTCTTCGTCTTCAACCTCATCCCCATCCCCCCCCTCGACGGCTCGAAGATCCTCTTCCCGTTCCTCCCGCGCGCCCTGAGCGGGTTTGTGGACTTCATGAACCAGTACGGGCCGATTATCCTGTTCGGCCTGATCCTGGTCTCCTTCGTCACCAACCTCCCGATCTTCAACTACCTGCTGGCCCCCGTGGTGCCGATACTCACCGCCTTCGGCCTGCCGGTACCAAGATTCTGAACCAGAGGCTTCAGGTCTCCGGTTTCAGGCTTCAGTAAGGGAAACGAAAGCTGGTAGTTCGTGACGGGCCTTGCGAGGGACCTGTTTGCTGCTTGAAGAAGCTCCTGGGACCCCAGGCACCACCTGAAACCTGATGCCCGTAGCCTGAAACCTACGAAAGAGGGACGACGCGGTCCGTAGGGAGGGGGGAGAATCTACGGACTTGGCGCCGCCCCACAGGTATTTTACATCCAGATATGCAAGAGCGTAAGTTCAACCTCAGGTTCAAGCTGAATCAGCTTCAGACGCACGCCTCTCCGCCCCGATCGATGCCCGAAGCCTGATACCCGAAGCCCCTTCCCTACGAGACGTCCAGGGGCTGGGGTTCTCCGGCGTTTCGGGAGGCCTGGGAGAGGGGGAGCAGGAGGGAGAAGGTGCTGCCGACGTCGGGACGGCTGTCTACCCGGATCTCACCGCCGAGGTGTTCGGTTATCTCTTTGGCGAGCGCCAGGCCGAGGCCGGTCCCGTCGGCCCGGGAGGAGCCTTCGGCGCGGTAGAAGCGGTCGAAGATGTGCGGGATCTCGCCGGGCGGTATGCCGCACCCGCGGTCGGTGACGCCCACGACGGCGTGCCCATTCTCGCGGGAGAGCTCAAGCTCTATCGGGGAGCCGTCCTCCGAGTACTTGATGGCGTTGTCGACCAGGATCGTGAGCATCCGGTGGAGCTGGTTCGGGTCCGCCTCGACGGGCGGGACGTTCTCCTCGACCCTGACGTCGAGCGGGCGGCCCGTGAAGCCGAACTCGCGGCGCAGGTCGTGGAGCAGGTCCTCGAGGTAGACCTCCTCGGAGCGGAAGGTGACGGCGTTGGCGTCCAGACGCGAGAGGTCGAGCAGGGTCTGGGCCAGGCCCTTGAGGCGCTCGGTCTGGCCGCGCATCTCGTTGAGGAAGTTGGCCCGGTACTCCTCGTCCTCCTCATCCTCCAGCATCTCCAGGTAGCCGGAGAGGGCGGCTATGGGGGTCTTGAGCTCGTGGGAGGCGTTGGCGATAAAGTCGGCCTTGGCGCGCTGCACCCGGCGTTCCTCGGTGACGTCCCGCAGGATGGCCAGCGCCCCGTCCTCTAGAGGTGCGGCCCGAATCTCGATGATCCGGTCCCCGGCCTCGGCCTCGGGCTCGGTGACCGGGCCTGAGTAGTGGGTCTTGGCGAGGATCTCCTGCAGGCGGGTGTGGAACTCGTGCGGGGTCGACTCCAGAAGCTTTCTCGCGCGGGGGTTGCGGAAGGTCGTGTTAAGGTCCCTATCCACACCAACTACCGCGTCGGTCATGCCGTTGAGGATGGCGTTGCCGCGCTCCTTCTCCTGCTCGATCTGGCCGAAGGCGTCGTTCATGGAGGACGCCATCGCGTTGAAGGAGGTGGCGAGCGAGCCGAGCTCGTCCCCGACGTGGGTGTTTATGCGCTCGTCGAAGTTGCCGGCGGCCAGCCGCCCGGCCGCGACGTTCAGGCGGTCCACGCGGCGGGAGATCAGAACGGCCGCGAAGTACCCGGCAAACCCCGCGATAAGGAGCGCGAGGCCCCCGGCCAACAGGGCGAGGCCCTCGATCCTGTTCAGGGCCTCCTCGGCGTTCTCTATGTCGCTCTGCGTGTAGAACCTGTTGAAGACGATGGCGGTGTTTCCCACCTCGCGGCCTCCGGCGTCCTCCACCCCCCTGATCAGGACGGCGTAGGTGGCCTGCCGCTGGCCCGCGTGCTGCCCGCTCTGCTGCGGCACGGTGTTCCACCTCGGCTCCCCGGACGCCACGGCGTTCTCGACCACTCCCGTGAGCCAGAGGAGATCATTGTCGCCCTGGAGCCTCCTGATGTCCCCCGGCGCCTCGACACGGACTATCCCCCACTGGAGGTTCCTCGTCTCGGCGAAGTCCTGCATGTCCTGGGTGGTGGGCTGGTAATTGAGGCGACGCATCTGCGCGTCCCACTGCTCGGCCACCTGCCTGAAGGTAGCGTCGCTCGCGCGGATGAGGGACGCTTCGAGAATGGGACGCACGATGCCGTAGGCGGCGACGGCGGAGAAGGCCGTGACGAGCACGAAGAGGACGGTCAGCCACACCCGGATGCTCAGGCGCGGCCTCAGATCCCGGACCACGCCCAGGGAGGGCAGCCCCGCGCCCTTGCTTCGGGGGTTTCGGTCGGGCCTCTTCTTAGCGGAAAACATATCCGACACCACGCGCGGTGTGGATAAACTCGGGGTTACGGGGGTCGCGTTCGATCTTCTCGCGCAGATGCCGGATGTGGACGTCTACGGTTCGCTCGTCGCGGAACTCGTCCCCCCAGACCCGCCGGAGCAGCGCGCTGCGCGAGAACACCCGCCCGGGGCTCGACGCCAGCGTTACCAAGAGCTCGAACTCCGTGTAGGTCAAGTCCACCTCGCCACCGTCCACGGAGACCCGCCGGCTCGGCAGGTTGATGCGCAACCTGTCGTAGACGAGCTCGTCGGGACGCTGGCCCGCCGGCACCGCCGCCCGGCGCATGATGGCCCTCACGCGCGCCACCAGCTCCCTTACGGCGAACGGCTTGGTTACGTAATCGTCGGCGCCGAGCTCCAGGCCGACGACCCGGTCGATCTCGTCGTCCTTGGCCGTCAGCATGATGACCGGCACCTCGCTCTGGGCCCTGATGCGCCGGATCACCTCCGTGCCGTCCAGCTTCGGCAGCATGATGTCGAGCACGATGAGGTGCGGCTCGTAGCTCTTGAAGGCCTCGAGCGCCGCCTCGCCGTCGCCGGCAACCTGGATCTGGAACCCTTCCCGCTCCAGCGCGTGCGTGAGCATCTTCTGGAGCGACGGCTCGTCGTCCACCAGAAGTATCTTGCGCGTAACGCCCTGTAAATCCTGCACCATCGCCAGCCATTACCTCGTCCACGGGGACCAAAACCGCCGTGCGGTTAGGCGAATTTTAGCATGATAAGCCTCTTTGAGGCATAGGGCTTTGAGGTTCTAGGCTCTAGGGGTGGGTGTTCGGGACTCAGTTCCGAACACCCACCCCTAGAACCTCAAAGCCCCCGGAGGGGGCGACCTCGAACCTGAAGCCTTCCCTTCAGGCTAGCGGGACCTCGGGCTCCCCCACAGCCTCGACGACCCTCTCGGCCGCCCGGACGAGGTCCCCGGCCTCCCCCAGCCGCACGGCCTCGACCACCCCGGACCTGCGCCTGAGATAGGCCGCCACGATCCGCGCCTCGTTGGAACCTTCCTTGCCGGAGTCCGGCAGGGCCCGTTGCCGCTCCAGCGCCTCCTCGGCGAACCGCGCGAGGCCCGCCCCGTCCCCGGCCTCGAAGCCCCGGTGCGAGACCAGGCGTCCCTCCGAGAGGACGAAGGCCTCTATGACGCCGGGCTCGGTGGAGGGCGCGACGACGGCCTGGGCGCCCTCCCCGCTCACCACCGAGCGGGCCAGGCGTACCCGGTCTATGCCCGCTATGAGGTCCCGCAGGCGCGCCGCCGCCTCGAACTCGAGCGCCCCGGCCAGCCTCTTGCGCTCCCGCACGAGGGCCTGAAGGTGCTCCTCGCCGCCCTCGCCCCGCAGGAGCGCCACGATCTCTTCCACGACCTCGCGGCGGTACTCCTCCTCGCCCATCCCGGCGCACGGGGCGCAGCGGCCCATCTGGCCGTAGAAGCACGCCTCCCCATCCCCGGGGCAGCGTTTGAGCGGGAAGATCCTGCCCAAGGCCTCCATGCACGTGTCGAGCATGGAGGCGCTCCGGTACGGGCCGATATGGACCACCCCGTCTTCGGGCGTGTTCTCCGTCACCCTGACCGGCATGGGGTAAGGCTCGTTGGTGTCGAGCCTTATAAACCAGCTCGCCTTGTCGTCGCGGCCGACGGAGTTGTAGCGGGGCAGGAGGCGTTTGATCTCCCTCGCCTCCAGAATAAGCGCGTGGAGCTCGCTCTCTGTCTCCTTGACCTTGACCTCGGCGACCTCCTCGACGAGCCGCCCGACCTTGCGGCGCCCGTCCCCCCCGTTGAAGTACGTCCTGACCCGCGCCTTCAAATCCTTCGCCTTGCCGACGTAGAGCACGCCGCCGCCCTTGTCCACGAAGTAGTAGACGCCCGGCGTGTTCGGGACGTGTTCGGCGAGGTGCTGCTTCTGGGGTTTGATCCGGCCCTTCCCGCCCCGGATCGTCGCCGCCTCCCCGACGCTCTTCACGCCGGCGGAGCGCAGAAGTTTCAAGAGCCTCTGGAAGACCTCGGTCGTCGCCGAGGCGTCGGCGAGCGCCCGGTGGTTCGGGGCCTGGCGTACCCCGAAGTGGTTGACGAGCGCGCTCAGGCGGTAGCGCCCGAGCCCCGGCACGAGGCAGCGGGCGAGCTTCAGGGTGTCGAGGGAGGGGTTCGGAAGCGGCGTCCCGCCGCGCGAGGCCGCGACGAACGAGAGGTCGAACTGGACGTTGTGGCCCACGACCACGCAGCCCTCGACGAACCTCTCGAACCGGGGCATGACCTCCGAGACGGGCGGGGCGTCGGCGACCATGCGGTCGGTGATGCCGGTCAGGCGGACGACGAAGGGGTCGATCGGGCGCCCCGGGTTCACGAGGGTCGCGAACTCGTCCACCACCTGGCCGCGCACCAGCTTGAGGGCACCGATCTCCGTGATCCCACCGTTCTTGCCGGCCGAAGCCCCCGTGGTCTCGACGTCGAAGATCACGTACGGCGCGTCCTCGAGCGCGAGCGCCGCCACGTCCACGGTCTTTAGAGCCTCGTCCTCCCAGGCGAACCGCGGGTCGTCCTTGACGAGCTTCTCGACGAGCGCCCTGGCATCTCCGTTGGCGTCTGGGATGGAGAGGAAACCGGCGCAGACTTCCTCGGCGCCGACAGGCTCATGGTCTTTTACGAAACCGTAGAGGCTAATGGACCCGGACCTCCGGGCGGGCGGCGCCGCTCGCCGCTTCGGCCTTCGCCGCGGCGGCGATGGTGCGGGCCTGCGTCTCCGTGATGCCCGGTATGGAGACGAGGTTCTCGTAGGTGTACTCGTCGTCGAGCAGGCCGCTGGCGAGTACCCGGGAGCGCGTCTTCATCCCCACCCCCGGCATCTTCGTGGTGTGGAAGATCTTGCCGCGCTGGATGCGCAAAGAACCCACCCCGGCGAGCCTCTCGCCATCTACCAGGACGCGCTTTAGCGTGTCGGCGAAGAGCTCTATCTGCTCCGGGTAGTAGACGCCGCGGCCCATGAGGGAGGGCGTCATCGGGAGCGGATGGAGGAGGTTGGCGTTCCGGACGGTCGTGTGGCCCGGGGGCTCGCCGGGGCCCAGTGGGTCCGGGTCCCCGAGCCTCCTCGCCTTCTCGGCGTGCTCCCAGACCTGCTCCTCGAGGTCCCGGTCGAGGTCCAGCTCCGTCTGGACCGGCGCCCCGCGGAAGCGGTCGTTGCGGTTGGCCGCGTGCAGGAAGCGGCGCCCGCTCCTCTCGTTCTCGTGGAACTCGACGACGGCCCTGGCCCGCTTCTCACCCATGCCGGGCATCCGGGCCAGGGTCTTGAAGTCCCCCCGGTCGAGCAGGTGCCGCAACTCGTCCGGCTCCAGCGCCTCGGCGGTCTTCGCGGCGGCCCGTTTGTCCACGCCGCGCACGAGCTCGAGCATCCCCTGGACGCTCGTCGGGCAGACGCCGCGCCTGAGGAAGTTGATCCTGCGCACGGCCGTGAAAGCGTTGTGATGCTCCCAGTGCCAGACGTACTCGCGCACCCGCTCGACCGCCGCCCCGTCCTCCGGCACGAACTCGATGGTCACCCCGTTGCCGACGTACCGGCCGTTGGCCCCCGGCATGTGCTCCGCCGGGAACATCACCTGCACTTTGACCGAGGGCGAGTAGAAGGAGAAGCTCACCGGGACGCCCGGCGCGACCTCCTTCAGCAACCTCCGGCGGAATACGTTGTCTTCGAAATCAGAGTCAAACATGGGGACCGTATTCTACCACCGGACCCGGATCTCCCGACCCACAATCGGACCTCAAGCTGGGCTTCAGGTTGCAGGTTTCGAGGTCTGAGGTTCGAGGTTTTAAGGTCCGAGGTATTGGGCCGGAGCTGCTCTCACCGAAGCATCCAGAGGCAGGTGCCGCACCGGCAGAAGCACACACCGGCACGCTCCCGGGCACCTGAAACCCTATACCTAGAGCCTCAGAACCCAATGCCTCCAAGCTCAAATCAACCTCTCTTCGCGCAGCGCGATTGCCTCCACGGGCTCGCCGGCCCGCACACCTTCGGACTCGGGGCCTATGAGGGCCAGGGCGTCGGCCCTCGTCAGGGAGCTTACGAGGCCCGAGCCCTGGGCGCCGACGGACCGGGCGAGCCAGCCCTTCTCGGTCCTCTGGAGGCTGACCCTCATGGCGTGCATCCGGCCGAACTTGTTGACCACATCGTCCTCGAAGTAGACCTCTATACGCGGCCTCCTGCGGTCCTCGCGGCCCATCATGCCCATCAGGGCGGGGCGGACGAAGAGGTCGAAGCAGACCATCGCGGAGACCGGGTTGCCGGGGAGGCCGAAGAAGCGGGTCTCGTCGCGTTTGCCGTAGAAGAGCGGTTTTCCGGGCTTGAACTTCACGCCCCAGAAGACCTGCTCCACGCCGAGGTCGAGCAGCGTGCCCTTGACGAGGTCCTTCTCCCCCACCGAGACCCCGCCGCTCGTCACGACCACGTCAGCCGTCTCGAGAGCCTCCTCGATCGCGGCGCGCAGCATCTCGGCGTCGTCTGAGGCGGCGTAGAGGCGGCGGGCCTCGGCGCCGGCCTCGCGGGACTGGGCGACGATGGCGTAGGAGTTGGAGTCGAAGATCTCACCGGGGGTGAGCTCGCGCGTCCCCGGCTCGACGAGCTCAGACCCCGTCGAGAGCACGACGACCTTCGGCCTGCGGTAGACGGGCAACTTCCCGTAGCCCTGGGTGGCCGCGAGTGCGATCTCGGGCGCCCCGATCTCGGTCCCGGCACGCAGGATCGTGTTCCCTTGGCGGGTGTCCTGGCCCGCGTCCCTGATGTTCTGCCCCCTGGTCGCGGCCTTCTTCAGCTCGAAGCTCTCGCCCCAGCCGGAGGTGTTCTCGACCATCACGACGGCGTCGGCGCCCTCCGGGATGACGCCGCCGGTGAAGATCTTGATCGCCTCCCCCTCCCCCACGGCCTTCTCGGCTGGGCGGCCCGCCGGCGCCTCGTCCACCACCCGGAAGGTCCGTCCCGCCTCGGCGTCGACGCTCCTCACGGCGTAGCCGTCCACGGCGCTGTTGTCGAACGGCGGCGAATCCACCGTGGCCCGCAGGTCCTCGGCCAGCGCGAGGCCTAAAGATTCTCCGAGCGGCGTCTCCTCCACGGGCAGCAGATGGGTGTTGTCTAGTACCAGCCTCTCGGCGTCCGGGTACTCTATGAGCTTCTCGAAGAGTTGCAAATTCCACCTCTCCCTTGCCGGTTGAGATCTTCCCCGCGGATACGCTACCACACCGGAAGAAGTTGCCGGAGCGGTGCGGAGTGAGCCTCCCCGCCTACGAAGACCAGCGGACCACGACGACCACGGCGGGCCCGAGGCACAACAGCAGAATTCCTCCCATGAGGAAAGGCGGGAAGGCGAGGAACGCGTACGCCCGGTCGATCGCGAACAGGCTCATCACCAGGCTGTACGCGAGCAGGGATCCGCCCATCAACGCAGAGGGCAGCAACAAGAGTTCGTCTGGTAGGGGCCCGTGCTCCTCGTCTTTGCGGTCGGGCTTTCGACCTCGGCGAACCAGTTGTCGTCGCCCCTTGAGGCGGACAGAAGGCCGGGGGCCGAGAATCCTCCTAGAACTCTTCGAGGGAACCGTCGGCGTCGAGGCGAAGTTCTTCGGGGCCAGAGACGACCACGGCGTCGGAGTTGGCTAGCGCCTCCTCCACGAGGTTCTCGGAGACGTAGAGGTGTTCCAGGTGGAGGGTGTTCGGGATGCGCACGAAGCGCGTCTCCTCCGGCGGGACGCCCCAGTTGCAGCGGACGGCCGTCTGCAAGGCCTCCTCGTCGGTGGAGAGGACCATCGGGACCTTGGCGCGTTCGACGAAGGTGCTCGTGATGACGTTCGCGTTCATGGCGTCGCGGTCGATCTGGCCGACGAGCCGCTCGGTGGTCAGGTCGGCGAGGCCGACGCCTAGAGCGTTGCCGTGGGACTCCTCGCTCACGTCGCCCACTATCAGGTACTTGACGTTCGGCCTTTCGGGCTCGTCGACCCCGAGGATGCGGAAGCGCCCGATCACGTTCGTGTCCATCCCCGTCCCTGAGTAGTTCTTGCCTAAAGTGTCCACGTACAGGATGTCTATGTCGGAGACGGGCAGGACGGGCATCATCCCCATGTACCCGCGCAACAGCTCGCGCTCGCGGCTGGGGATCTCACGGGTGGGTATCGCCTCGATGGTCGCGGGCTCGTCGTAGGCGTTCTCGACGATCCCGAGCCCGAACAGGACGTGCCCCGAGTCGAGCACCTCTTCACCCACCTCGACCATAAAGTCGCGGATGCCCTCGACGCCGTAGCCGTGCAGGGCGAGAGCCTGGGCGTGCTTGCCGAGCCCGATCGAGGCCATCTTCAGGAGGCCGCTCTCGACCTCCGCGCGGAAGTCGGTGTGGGCCTTGATCCTGTTGACCACGACCACGCCGTCCGCCTCGGAGGCGATCCTGTCCATAAAGACCGGTATGCCGCGGCCGGTCTCCCCGATCTCGACGGTCTCCATCGAAGACCGGATCGGGGCCCCGCAAGACTCCTCCGTTACGCCCAGAGAGGCCAGGATCTCGACCTGACCCTCGGCGGTCGCCCCGCCGTGGCTCCCCATCGCCGGCACGATGAACGGCTCGGCCCCCATCTCCTTGAGGCCTTCTATGACGGCGCGCAGGATCTCGTCGATCTTCGCGATGCCGCGGCTGCCGGCCGTGACCGCCACGCTCATGCCGGGCCTGACGGCGGATGAGATCTCCTCCCTTCGGAGCTGTTCGCGCACCGTGCCTTCCACGTCCTCGACGCGGGGACGGGGAAAGGTCTGCCTGACCTTTACTACCTTTGGAAACTCCAAACCCTGCTCCTTCCGCTCTCCCGCTCTTACTCTACAGCCCCGAGAAGAAACGCGTGATCCTGTCGTTGGCAAGCTCCGGCCGCTCGTAGTGGACGAAGTGACCCGCCCCGGGCGCCGGTTCAAGCTCGAAGTCGGAGAAGTAGTCTCCGAGCCGGTCGGCCCAGCGCACCTTCAGGATCGGGTCGCTCTCGCCCCACAGGAAAAACGAAGGTGTCCTGAGCTTCGGGAGATCTGGCGCGCCCTCGCGCATCATCTTCATCCTGGCCTCCGCCGCGCCCGCGTACCAGTCAAAGCCCCCTTGCAGGTTTCCCGGCCGCATAAAGTTGTCCACCCAGGCCTCGAAGTCCTCGTCGAAAGTCCCCGGCTCGTGCGACCAGTGATCGAGGAAGTGCTTGAGGTAGATCCCGCACGCCTCCCGGCTCGAACCGACGAGGTCGGCGGCCCAGGGCTGCTGGTGGAAGGACTGGTACCAGATCTCCGTAACGCTGTCAGGCTCCAGCCAGCGCCGCCCTATCCCCGGGTACACGCAGTTGAAGAAGAACAGGCCGCCCACCCTCTCCGGGTACCTCGCCGCGAACCCCTGGGCCACGAACGACCCGACATCGTGGCCCACGATGCCGATCTTCTCGAGGCCGAGGGCGTCGGCGAGCCCGCGCAGGTCCTCTACCAGATCATCGCGCAACCGGCCCGGGGGATCCGGCAACCCCGGCTTCTCGGACTCCCCGAACCCCCGCAAGTCCGGGGCGATCACGTCGAAACGCTCCGCGAGCGGGCCTATGTTCTTGCGCCACACGTACCAGAACTCGGGCCAGCCGTGGAGCAGGACCAGCGGCTCCCCCGCCCCTTGCCGGACGTAATGGACCCGTATGCCGTTCGTCTCGACGTGGTCGTGGCTCCAGCCCGTCGCACCCGACGCCATCGCCTAGCTCCCCTCTTCGGCGCCGGCTAGCGTGCGGGCGAGGTCTAGGGCGGCTTTCAGGCTCGCGTGGTCTGCCTTGCCGGTTCCGGCGATGTCGAAGGCGGTGCCGTGGTCCACGCTGGTGCGGAAGAACGGGAGGCCGACGGTGACGTTGACGCCCGTATCGAAGCCCATGAGCTTTATGGGGATGTGGCCCTGGTCGTGGTACTGGACGACGACCACGTCGAAGTACCCCTGACGGGCGCGCATCATCACCGTGTCAGGAGCCCACGGTCCGCTGGCGTCTATGCCCCCCTCAAGGGCGGCCTTGACGGCGGGCCGGATCTTCTCCAGGTCCTCCTTCCCAAAGAGGCCGTTCTCCCCGGCGTGCGGGTTGAGGCCGGCCACGGCCACGCGGGGGCTCTCCACACCAAGCTTCTTCAAGGACTCGTGGGCGAGGCGTATGACGGCGAGCTCGCGCTCGGGCTGGGCGCGTTCTATGGCCTCCTTGAGGGAGACGTGGGTGCTCACGTGGATGACCTTCAGCTCGTCGGTCACGAGCATCATGGCGTAGTCGTCCGTGCCCGTGAGGTCGGCCAGGATCTCGGTGTGCCCCGGGTACCCGTGGCCGGCGAGGTGCATCGCCTCCTTGTTCAAGGGGGCGGTCGCTATCGCAGCCACCCGGCCCGCGTTGGCGAGGTTAGTCGCCCGTTCGAGGTAGCGGAAAGCCGCGTCGCCCGCCCTGGCGTCCAGCCCCCCGAACGGCAGGTCGGGTGGAAGCTCGCCGACCTGCAAGACGTCCGCGGTCCCGGGCTCGAACGCGGCGTCCTCGGGCGCCGGGATCTCGTTGATCTTCAGCGACAGGCCGAGCAGTTGGGCGGCGCGGTCCAGCATCCCGGCGTCGCCGACTACCAGGGCGCGGTCTCTGGCGTGGAAGTCGGGATCGGCGAACGTCTTTGCGATTATCTCCGGCCCGATACCGGCCGGGTCACCCATCGTCACGGCTACGAGCGGCGGCGTCACTTGTCTCCCTTCAAGAGCGATTCCACGGCATCCACGAGCGTCTCCGGCCTCCCGAAGCCGCCGGCCTTGGTCACGACGGTGTGGGGGTCTGGGCCGATCAGGGCCCCTACCGGCACGCCGGCCTCAAGCTCCCCGGCGAGCCGGATGCCGGATGCCCCGAGTGCCCGCGAGACCGAGACCGCCGTCGACCCCCCGGTCAACACCAGCCCGTCGAACAACCCCTCCCCGGCGAGCGCCGCGGCGACCCCCGAGAGCGACCTCATCACCTGCCCCCTGGCCGAAGACGAGGCCCTGCCCGAGGAATGCACTACCGCGCACGGCCCTCCTGAGAGTATGCGCCGGGTCCTGCCCACGACCTCCCCGACCGCGCCCTCGGAGCCAGGCCCGACCGGGACCGCAACCTCCCCGTACCTCTCGACCAGCGCGTCGAGCTGCCCCCGCGACGCGGCGTTCAGCGATCCGACGACGACCAGCACGGAGCGCGCCCTCGCGAAGAACGCCCCCGGCGCCGCGGGATGCGGCCCGGGGTAGACGGCGCCGAGCGCCAGCGCCAGCCCCGCCGAGCCGGCCCAGAGGACCGCGTCCGGGCCTGGGACGGCCCGCACCAGGGCCTCGAGGTCCGCGTCACGCCAGGCGTCCACCACGGTCCACTCGTTCGCGTCCAGGGCGCGGCGCACGTTCTCGGGGTCTTCGAGGTCCCCTACGCCCAGAGTGCCGACGGAGGGCGACCAGCGGCCCAGAAGCGCCGGGACGTGCCCCTCCCGGACGGGGGTGCGCGGGTCGTTTCTCATCTCGGTCTCGTGAACCGGTACGCCGTGGACGAGCTGGGTGCCGCCGACGGTGGTCCGGCCGGCGGCCGGGAAGGCCGGGGCGACGACGGCGCGACGGCGGCGGGTGGTCTCGAAGGCGGCGGAGAGCTCCGCGGCGACCGAGCCGCGCAGGGTGGAGTCGAACTTCTTGTAGACGAGGGGGGCGGCGCGGGCGGCGCGCCCGGCCTCCGCGACGTACCGGGCGGCGAGGCCGGGGCGCAGCGTGCGGGAATCCGTGTCGAAGACGACCGCGTCGAGGTCCTCCCGGGGTACCGGCTCCCCGCGGAAGACGACGGCGGTTCGGTAGCCGGCGCGGGCGAACTGGACGCCGGTGTCGGCCGCACCCGTCAGATCGTCGGCGATCACGGCCGTCAGCACGGCGCTTCGCGCCTCTCGGCACGCCCCGGCTCTGCCTCCGCCTTCAGCACGCCTCGGCCTGCTTAGCAGTCCTCGCTTCGAGCATTTCAGCTTGCCTCTTTCGGTGAGTGTTTGCGGGAGAGGGCTTCTCTTTCGGTCTCTTTGACGAAAGCGTCTTTACCTTCCATGTAGGCCTCTATGTCCGTGGGGAATCTTTCGGCAAGCTCCTCTTTCAAGTCTCCGTAGGCGCGGGCGGTCTGGGGGTCTTGGATCAGGTAGTCCCTGAAGGCCAGGTGGCGCTCCACTTCGAAGGTGCCGGCCTCGAAGACGTGGACGTTCGCGATACGCGCGGCCCCGCGATCCCTCGTAAAAAAGCGCCTCCCGGGGATGCCGTATTCTCCCCACGCCTCGTAGCCTTTTTCGGCCATCGCCCCTACGAGATCGTCCAGCTCCCCGATCTCCCGGGCTTCGATCAAGACGTCTATCGTCGGCTTGGCGGCCAGGCCCGGCACGGAGGTGCTGCCGATGTGGTGGACGGCGAGGGCTTCATCACCGAGGACGGAGCGGAGCGTGGCGGCTTCTGACTCGAACCTCTCCTTCCAGGTTGGGTCGTGGGGCACGACCCTGACATTGCGGGGCCTCAAGGGTTCCTCCCCATCAACCGGCCCTGCCTCTGCGGCGGCGGTTCAGGGCGTCCACGAGGACGGCGAGGAAGACCACCGCGCCATGGACGAACTGGACCCAGAAGGGCGGGACGTTCAGCAGGGTGAGGCCGTTGTTGAGCGTGCCGATCAGGAGCACGCCGACGAGCGTCCCGACCATGCTCCCGCGTCCCCCGAAGAGCGAGGCGCCACCGATCACCACGGCCGCTATGACCTGGAGCTCCAGCCCTTCGGCCGCGGAGGGAAGCGCGGAGTTCAGGCGGCTCGTAAGCACCACGGCCGAGAGGCCCGCGCAAAGGCCCGAGATCGCGTACACCAGAAAAGTGACCCGCCGCACGGGGATGCCGGCCAAGCGCGCTGCCTCCCGGTCACCGCCGACGGCGTAGACCTGGCGGCCGAAGGCCGTGTGGGAGAGGACGAGGTAGCCTGTCGCGAAGACGGCGAGCGTCAGCCACACGAGCAGGCTGACGCCCAGGATCTCGGCCCGGCCCACGAACGTGAAGCTCGCGGGGAAGCCGAAGACCGTCTGGCCGCCGCTCACGGCGAGGGTCAGGCCGCGGCCCATCGAGAGGACGGCCAGGGTGACGATAAACGGCGCGATGCCGAAGTACGCCGTCGAGAAGCCGTTGAAGGCCCCGATCAGGAGCCCGGCGCCCAGGGCTACCAGGATGCCCACGAAACCGGGGACCCCGCCCTGCATGGAGATCGCGGCCAGCATCCCCGTAAGCGCCACGATCGCCCCGACCGACAGGTCTATGCCGGCCGTGATGATCACGAACGTCACGCCGACGGCGGCGATGCCGACGACCGCCCACTGCGCGATTAACTGGGCAAGGTTGTCGACCTGCAGGAAATTAGGCGCCAGGAACGCGAGCACCACGCACAGGAGGAGCCAGGCGGCCAGTATCGGCCCCGTGCCGGTCGGAGGGATGCCCCTGACCCCCCGACGGCCCGAGCCCTCCGGCGCAGCCTGCGTCTTGCCGGGTTCCGTCCCTGCGGCGCCGCTCTCGGCCACGCCTACCCCTCCTCCCCGTCTGCCCGGACGCCGTCGCCCTCCGTCGCGTACTCCAGGGTGCCTCCTACTACCCTTGCGTATTCTGGGGCCTGTTCATGCCAGATGCACCCGCACCCCGCTGGCGACGGCGGCCTCGATGGCCTCCGGCGGCGCCGCCCCGTCGGTGATGAGGTCGTCGATCCGGCTCAAGCTGACGACCTCGAAGAAGGAGGGCGGGCGGAACTTGCTGTGGTCGGCGAGCAGCACCACGCGGTGGGCGGCACGCATCATGGCCCGCTTGGCCTCCACGACGTCCAGGCTCGACTCGCTGAGAACGTCGCCGGTGACAGCGTGGATACCGACGAAGGCGACGTCCACGTGCAAGCCGTTCAGGAAGGTCTGCGTGTACGAGCCGAGCAGGGTGAAGGAACCATCCCGGATCTCCCCCCCCGGAACCACGACCGACACCCCGGAAGCCTCGGCCAGTACGGAGGCGACCGCGACGTCGTTGGTGACCGCCGCGACCCTCAAGTCCCTCCGCCCCAGCGCCTCGGCCGCGGCGAGCACCGTCGAGGAAGAGTCGAAGACGACGCTCTGCCCGGCCTCCAGCAAAGTCGCGGCAAAGTCCCCGATCCTCTTCTTCTCTCCGGCATTGTGCCGGCGCCGGTCCTCGAACCGGTACTCGAATGCCGTCCCCTCGACCGTGACGGCGCCACCATGCGACCGCCGCGCCGCCCCCTCCCGGTCAAGCTCGTCCAAGTCCCTCCGCACCGTCGAGCCCGAGACCCCCAACGCATCAGCGATCTCGGCGATCGAGGCCGACCCACGCCGACCCAGCAACGCCCGGATCTCCGCGCGCCGCTGAGCGGGTATCTTCCGCTCCACTTCCCTTCCCATGCACCCTTCTTGCCACTATCCCTACTTTATGCCGCGGCAGATTACCACAATGTTTCGGATACGGTCAAAGATCATCAAAAATTATCATCGAATGCTTGGGCCCCCTTTCGCCGGGGGGCGATTACCGCTACGATGTGCATGGCTCTTTAGGAGGAGTCAGGGAAGAGAAGTTTCGTCTGATGGGTGGAGATCGGCCCTCGTGGCCGTCAGGGAAAGGGAGGAGAGTCGTGGACAGAGGGAGTGGTTCGGACCCGGAGAGGCCCGTGAACCCGGAGGACGGGCCGCGGCGGGTTGGTGACGTACGCGAAGAACGAGAAGGCGCGGGGGTACAGGAGAGGAACGGGGGCGGCGGGCCTTCCGGTACGCACCAGGCGACGATGGAGGACGGCAGGGACGTCCAGGAAGGCTGGAACATCCCGTCCAGGGTACTGCCGCCGATAGGGTCGAGGGACCTGCCGGAGCCGGTGCCGCTGGGCAAGCTGTTCGGTGCCAGCGTGGTGATTCTCGCCACCGCGCTAGGATCCGGCGAGTTCATAATCTGGCCCTACATCACCACGCAGATCGGGATAGCATTCCTGTGGCTCGCGTTGATCGGGTTCTTCACCCAGTTCGTTATGAACATGGAGATCGAGCGCTACACTTTGGCGACCGGCGAGACGGCGGTCACCGGCTTTACCCGCATGTGGAAGCCGTGGGGGATATTTTTCGTGTTGGGCGCCATCCTACCCAACGCCTTCCCCGGCTGGGCGACCGGCGGGGCTACTTTGTTCACCTACCTCTTTGGTTTCGGCGACATCCCCATAATCGCGACGATAGTGCTCATCTCTACGGCGCTCGCGCTCACCCTATCGCCGGTCGTCTACCAGGCTTTGGAGAAGATCCAGATGGTGCTCGTCGGCATCATCATGGTCTTTCTCATCGTCGGCGTGTTCGCCGCCACCGAGCTTGGGGCCTGGACCGCCGTCGTTACGCAGGCTCCCGGGAGCGTTCCCGGGGTTCCGGGTGCCGTCGCGACGCTCGGGGCCGCGACGTTCCTCGGGGCGATAGCCTTCGCCGGGGCCGGCGGGGCCAACAACCTGACACAGAGCAACTACATCAGGGACAAGGGTCTGGGGATGGGCGGGCTCATGCCCAAGGTCGTCTCGCCGATCACGGGCGAGGAGCAGGCGGCCCCGTCGCTCGGGTACACCTTCCCGATGACGGATGAGAACATGCGCCGCTGGCGCGGCTGGTGGAGCGTGGCCAACCGGGAGCACTTCATCACCTTCTTCTGCATCGGCGCCTTTACGCTCCTCATGCTCTCTGTGCTCGTCTGGTCGACGGTGGGCCGGCAGGACATCGGGGCGGACCTCGAGTTCATCAACAGCGAGGCCGAGATCCTGGGCAACCAGATCGGCACCTGGTTCAGGGCCTTCTTCCTCTTCGCCGGCATGGTGGTCCTTTTCTCGACCAGCATAGGCATCATGGACTACGTCAGCCGCTTGAGCGCTTCGGAGTTGAAGGTCAGCTTCTTCCCCAACAGCCAGGCCATAACGGAGAGCCGGATCTACTTCACGCTGGCGTGGGTTATCGCCATCGGGGGTTCCTTGATCCTCCTGGCCGGCCTTGAGGCGCCGCTGGTCTTGCTGATCATCTCCGCGTCGGGCGGCGGTGTCGTGATGGCCTTCTACCTGGGGCTGCTGATCCGGCTGAACACCAGGACCCTGCCCGAGCCCATCAGGCTCAAGGGCTGGCGTCTGTGGGTAATGTGGCCGACCTGGCTCATCTTCGTTGCGCTCTCGATCTACCTGGTGTACTTCCAGATCGTGAGCAACTTCTTCGGAGGCTAGTGGAGGCCAGGCTATAGAGGCTAACGAGGAAGTGCGGCCAGGGTGAAACGGCTCTGGCTGCGCTTTCTCGCGTTTACCGTGATCTTCATAATCCTGATGACGATAGCCTTCCTGTTGGGGTTGCTGGACTAACCCAACGACCGCGCGGACGAAGGCAAGAGCGAACAGGAGGTTCTCGATGAGCGTCTTTCCGACGAAGATCCTACTGGCCACCGACGGATCGGACGAGGCGGCCATGGCGGCCGAGGCGGCCGTCGAGCTCTCGAAGCAGAGCGGCTCGGAGATACACGTTGCCTACGTGCTGCCGGCGCCGGCGCAACTTATAGGCCACCATCTCTACTCGACCGAGATGCGCGAGTCGGTCCTCGGAGGGGCCGAGAGGGAGGCCGAGAGGTTCCTCAAGGAGAGGGCCGAGCATATCGGGGCGGACGGCGGAAAGATGGCGGAGACCCATCTGAGAAGCGGGGAGCCGGACAAGGAGATCCTGCGCCTGGCAGAAGAACTCGGCGTGGGGCTCATAGTTATCGGCAGCCGGGGCCTGGGCGCGGTAAGCAGGGCGCTGATGGGCAGCGTCTCCGAATCCGTCGTTCGGCACGCCCACTGCCCGGTCTTCGTGGTCCGAAATTAGGAGCACGGCTTCCGCAGCCCAGGCCTTTGTCCTCCACCGGCACGCCGAGGGCAACGGGTAGCGTAGGCGACTACCCGAGCGCCGTCACGCCCGCTTCCCGGATGTTCCTCGGCCGGCGAGCCGCCTAGCCGACCAATACCACGTGCACGTCGCCGGGGCCGTGCATCCCGACAAAGATGTTCATCTCGATGTCCCCCGAGCGGCTCGGGCCGGTGTGGAACGTAACGTTGGCCGGCAGCGCGCCTCCGGCGTACTTCCCGATGGCTTCGGAGACCGTGCGCAGCATCCTCTCGACAGGGACGACCGCGACGTGGGTCGGCGGCAGGAGCGTCACCGTGCGGCCCCGCCCCGGTCCGCCCTCGATCACCAAACTGCCGGTCTCGGCTATCGCCCACGCGGCCGTGGAGAGCCCTATATCCGCCCCGCCAGCGACCTCGCGGAAGTCATCTAGGTCCCGCCACACCGCCACCTCGACCCCGGCCTCACCGAGCGGCCCGTCCACCCCCATCTCCTCGAGCTCCTCGACGTCCCACCGGACGAGCCGCCTCGCCCCCCTCTCGCTGGCCAGATCCAGCACGTACCCGCGGGCCTCATCCAGGGTGGCGACCCTCCGGCCATGGCCACCTAAAGCGCCGAGCTCTTCGAGGAAGCGGGCTGGCGGGTCCTCTATCCAGGGGCTCTCCTGTGGCTCCTCCCTCGGGGTCCAGGCAACGTCGGGGGACCGGGTCGGCTTGTACTTGCCGGTGCTGGTGCGGTGACGGATGTTGTCGAGGAACTCCGCGCGGCCGGCCAAGGCTAGATGCCCTCCTTCCAGAGGTCGCGGAAAGACTTCTCGGCCAGCGGCGGCAGCTCGCGCGTGTCCGTCCAGGCGCCTAGAGGACCGGGGAGTGGTCTCACGGAGCCCTCCTTCTTGAGGGGCCTCTGGGCGACGCGACCCATCTTGCCGGAGATCTTGTAGAGCGCCGGGCTCTTCATGGTGTTCTCGAAGCCCTTGAAGGCAAGCCTCTCCCCCCTGCCCCTCACGCCCTCCTGCACCTGGCGGTTGCGGAGCTTCAGGAGGAGGTCGTGGAGCGGTATCCCTACCGGGCACGCCTCCCAGCACGCCCCGCACAGGGACGAGGCGTGGGGCAGGTCCTTCGCCTCCTTCGTTCCCTTGAGGAGCGGGGTGATGACAGCCCCTATAGGGCCCGAGTATGTCGAGCCGTAGGCGTGGCCGCCGGTCTGGCGGTAGACGGGGCAGACGTTCAAGCAGGCGCCGCAGCGGATGCAGTAGAGCGCCTCCTCGAAGGGGGTGCCGAGCAGGTTGGAGCGGCCGTTGTCCATGAGGATCAGGTGCAGCTCCGCTGCCCCGTCGAGCTCGCCCTCATCGCGCGGGCCGGTGATGAAGTTAGTGTAGACCGTGAGCTTCTGGCCCGTCCCGCTGCGGGCGAGGAGGCGGGTAAAGACGGAGAGGTCCTCAAAGCGGGGGATGATCTTCTCTATCCCCATGACGACGACGTGGACCGGCGGGACGCTGGTGACGAGCCTGGCGTTGCCCTCGTTGGTGATCGTGGCGACCGTCCCCGTCTCGGCCACCCCGAAGTTGGCCCCGGTGATGCCGATGTCCGCGCTCAGGAATTTCTCGCGCAACCTCATGCGGGCGAAGGAGCCCAGGGCCTCGACGTCGGGGGGGAGCCTCTCCCCGGCGGTCTCGGAGAGAACCTCGGTTATGCGCTTGCGGTTCATGTGGAGGATCGGGCCGACGATGTGCGAGGGGTGGTCGCCGGCGAGCTGGGCGATCCACTCCCCGAGGTCCGTCTCGACGATCTCGAGGTCGAGGTCTGAGTAGCCCTCCTCGAGGCGGCGGTTGAGCTCGATCTCCTCGGTCGCCATGCTCTTGGACTTGGTTATGACCTTCGCGCCCTTGCGCCGCGCCAGATCACCGATGTAGCGGACGACGGCCTCCCCGTCCTCGGCGAAAAAGACGTTGCCGCCCCTCCTCTCGACGTTGTCCGCCATCTGTTCGAGGTAGCGGTCGAGGTTGGCCATCGTTTCTTGCTTTATGCGGTAGGCCCGCTCCCTGAGCTCGGGCGCCTCTGGCAGGGGG
>CADCUT010000197.1 GCA_902805975.1 uncultured Rubrobacteraceae bacterium
GCCACACCCGCCCGCGCGCCATCATCGCCGCCGTCTTCTTCGGGGCCTCGGGGTCGGCGGTCTGGCTTATAGCGCTCGGCGCCTGGCTCGCCACGCGCCTGAACGCCACCGACGCGCTCGTCTCTCTACGCGACGCCGGGGACGCGGTCTTTACGGGCCTGGGCGTCGTGCTCGCCCTCTCCTCGGTGGCCGCCCTCGTGGCGACGATGGGCATAAACGCCTACGGGGCGATGCTTACCACCGTGACGGCCATCGACGCCGTAAAGAAGGTGGAGCCGACGCGGCGGCTGCGGGTGGTGACCATCCTCGCGCTCGCGGTGTTGTGGGTCGTCGTCTCCCTGAGCATCTCGGCCGGGGCCGTCGACGTGCTCTTCGCGGCCCTCATCATGATGCTGTACCTGCTCTCGCCGTGGACCGCCGTCAACCTCATCGACTACTTTTTCGTCAGGCACGGCCGGTACGCGATCACCGAGCTCTTCGTCCCTGGCGGCCTCTACGGGACCTGGGCGTGGCGCGGCATAACCGCCTTCCTCGTCGGCCTCGCCGCCAGCGTCCCCTTCTGGGTGCTCCCCGGCCTCTGGACCGCCCCCTTGGGCGACGTTCTCCAGGGCATCGACATCGCCTGGCTCGTCGGCCTCCTCGTCTCCGGCGTCGTCTACTACCTCCTCAGCCGCTCCTTGGACGTCGAGGCGGAGGAAGACGAGATCCGCGCCAGCGAGAGGGAACTCGAAGGCGACCCGGCCGGGGCACCCTCGGTTTGACGCCCGGGCCCCAGACCGTCAGGGCGCGGGTCTTCAACGCCCCGGGCGAGGCGCTCGGCGACGAGGAGCTGCGCCTCGCGGACGTGCGGGACGACCTCGTCCGGGTGAGACTACGCGCCAGCGGCGTCTGCGGATCCGACCTCCACGTCGCGGACGGGGACTGGATTGCCCAGGGCCCGCTCGTTCTCGGGCACGAAGGGGCCGGAATCGTCGAAGAAGTGGGACCCGGCGTGGGAGACGTCCGGCCCGGGGACCGGGTGGTCCTATCCTGGTTCGCGCCGTGCCGGCGCTGTCGCAACTGCGCGGCGGGCCTCGCCTGGCTCTGCCAGAACACCAGGGCGCTGGAGAACACGCTGCCCGACGGTACGACGGGCTTCATTTCGGTCGACGGGTCGCCCGTGCCGGCGTTCCTGGGGCTCGGCACCTTCGCGGAGGCCACGGTGGTCCCCGAGTCGGCGGCCGTGAAGGTGCCGGACGGGGTGCCTTTCCCCGTGGCCGCCCTGATCGGGTGCGCCGTCACGACCGGCGTGGGGGCGGTCGTCAACACGGCCGGCGTCCGGCCCGGCGATTCGGCCGTCGTGGTCGGGTGCGGGGGCGTGGGACAGGCCATCCTGCTCGGCCTCGGGCTCGTCGGCGCGGACCCGGTAGTCGCGGTGGACCTCTCGGAAGAACGCCTCGCGCTCGCCCGGGAGCTCGGCGCAACGCACGCGCTCTGCGGGGACGACCCGGACCTCGTCGACGACGTAAGAACCATCACCGGCGACGGCGCCGACCACGCCTTCGAGGCCATAGGCAAGGCCGCGACCATAGGCGTGCTGCCCTCGCTCGTCGGCCGCGGTGGGCAGGCCGTGATCGTGGGCATGCCCGCCGAGGGCGTCACCGTCCCCCTGGATACCTTCGACCTGGACGACGGCGGAAAGCGCGTTCTCGGGTGCAACTACGGCAGCAGCGTGCCCTCGGTTGACTTCCCGAAGATCTCGCGCCTCTACCTCTCCGGCCGCCTCCCCCTCGACCGCCTCGTCGGAAGGGTAACCACCCTCGACGCCGTGAATGGGGCCCTCGACGACCTCCGCCGCGCCGCCGGATTGCGGACCGTAATAGAGCAGGGGGAAGATTCGTGGGCGAGATAAAAGCGGTCCTCGCGCAACTCAACCCGAAGCTGCGCGATGCGGGGGCGAACGTCGAGACCGCGAAGGGCATCCTCTCCCGGCACGCGGGTGCTGACCTGTTCGTCTTGCCCGAGCTGTTCCTGGAAGGCTACACGACGAACGGGGTCCGGGATCTTGCCCTGGACCCTGACGGGCCCGAGGTGGGGGAGATGTCACGGCTCGCGCGGGAGAACGACGCCGCCGTGGTCTTCGGCCTGCACGAGCGGGTCCCGGGCGGGACCGCCAACTCCGCCGTCTGCGTGGACCGGAGGGGCGACCTCGCCGGCGTCTACCGCAAGACCCACCTCTTCGGGGACGAGCGGGAGGCCTTCGTCGCCGGGGACGAGTTGCTGGTCGTGGACCTCGCCGGTATCAGGACCGGGATCATGATCTGCTTTGATGTGGAGTTCCCGGAGGTGGCACGCTCCCTCGCGCTGGCGGGCGCCGACCTGCTCGTCACGATCTCGGCCAACATGGACCCCTTCGGCCGCGACCACGACGTCTTCGCGACCGCCCGCGCCCTCGAGAACGGCTTGCCCCACCTCTACGTCAACCAGGTCGGCAAGGGAGAGGCTTTCCGCTTCGTCGGCGGCACTATGGCGGTCTCCGCGAACGGGGACCGCATGGCGGAAGCCGGAGGTTCGGAGGACGTGATCGAGACGGCCCTCGATCTCTCCGCCAGAGACGCAGACAGACCCGAAGACCTCAGGCCTCGCTACCTGGAAGAGATGCGCGGCGCGCTGCCGGTCGTCCGGCCGAATCGGTGATGCGATCGGGTAAAGCTCATCACCCCCCGATCTCGAAGAACCGCGAGGGTCCCTCGCGGCTTCTTATCGGCGGGGAGACGGTCGGCGATTACGTCTCGAACGCTTTCAGAGAACCTCAGGTGACCGGCCGCGCGCGGGCCATCATCCGCGTCCGCGACGCCGGGATGGGCGGGGAGTCGGAGGGATGACCGACCGTTTCACGACCCTGGAGGCGGACCGCCTGCTGCTGCGCCGCCTGCAGGAGCCGGACCTGACGCCCTTCCTCGCCTACCGCAACGACCCCGAGGTAGCTCGTTACCAGGATTGGGAGGGCTGCACCGAGGCGGAGGCGCGAGGTACGATCCAGGCCATGGGACGGGCGGAGCCCTTCGTCCCCGGCGAATGGTTCCAGTTCGCCGTGGAGCTTAGGGAGACCGGGGGGCTCGTCGGCGACCTGGGTTTCAGGATAACGGAGGACGGCAAGCAGGCGGAGGTCGGCTACACCCTGGCGCGGGAGCACTGGGGAGAGGGCTACGCCACGGAGGCCGTCTCCCGCCTTCTGGACCACGCCTTCGGGGTCCTCGGACTGCACCGCGTCTACGCCACCCTGAACCAGGAGAACGCGCCTTCGGCCGCGGTCGTCGAGCGGCTCGGCCTGCGCCGGGAGGGCGCCTTCGTACAGAACGCCTGGTTCAAGGGGCGGTGGTCCAGCGAGTACCTGTACGCGGCGCTCCGCAGAGAGTGGCTCGCGCGAGAAGACGGACCGGGGTAGGGCCCACGTCCTCCGTCTACCGGGCTACGGGCCGGGCGCAGACGCTACCGCGCGTCTGCGCCCCTGAAGACCTGGCTATGCCTCCAGGTTCGTCATTACGTGCTTGATGCGGGTGTAGTCCTCGAGGCCGTACATGGAGAGGTCCTTGCCGTGGCCGGAGTGTTTGAAGCCGCCGTGGGGCATCTCGGCGATGATGGGGATGTGCGTGTTGATCCAGACGCACCCGAAGTCCAGCCGCCGGCTGACCCGCATCGCCCGCCCGTGGTCCCTGGTGAAGACGCTGGAGGCGAGGCCGTAGCGCACGCCGTTGGCCCAGCGGACCGCCTCGTCCTCGTCGCTGAAGGGCTGTACGGTGATGACGGGGCCGAAGATCTCGTCTTGCGAAGCCTCATCGTCCTGCCGCAATCCGGAGACGACGGTCGGGGAGTAGAAGTACCCGGAGCCGTTGCCGGCCCTCTGCCCGCCGGCGGTTACCTCCGCATGCTCGGGGAGCCGCTCGACCATGCCGGAGACGTGCTCGAGCTGGGTCGGGTTGTTGAGGGGGCCGTAGAGGACGTCCTCGTCGTCGGGGCTGCCGGTCTTCGTGTTTTTGGCCTGCTCGGTGAGGGCGGCGACGAAGTCGTCGTAGGCCTTGGGGCCCGCGAGGACGCGGGTCGCGGCGGTGCAGTCCTGGCCGGCGTTGAAGTAGCCGCCGACGGCTATGGCTTCGGCGGCGGCCTCGATGTCCGCGTCGTCGAAGACGATGACCGGCGCCTTCCCGCCGAGCTCCAGGTGGGTGCGCTTCAGGTCTTTCGCGGCGGCCTCGGCGACCTGCATGCCCGCGCGAACGGAGCCGGTGATGGAGACCATCTGGGGGATGGGGTGCTCGACGATGGCGCGGCCGGTCTCCCGGTCGCCGCAGACCACGTTGAAGACGCCGGGCGGCAGGAACTCCGAGGCGATCTCGGCGAGCATCACGGTCGAGATGGGGGTGGTGTCGCTCGGCTTGAGGACGATGGCGTTGCCGGCGGCGATGGCCGGGGCGAACTTCCAGACCGCCATCATCATCGGGTAGTTCCACGGGGTCACCTGCCCGATGACGCCGACCGGCTCGCGACGGATAAAGGAGGTGTGGCCTTCGAGGTACTCGCCGGCAGACTTGCCTTCGAGCACTCGGGCGGCGCCGGCGAAGAACCGGATCTGGTCGACCGCCATCGGTATCTCTTCTTCCATCGTGAGCCCTATGGGCTTGCCCGTGTTCTCGGACTCGGCCCGCACGATCTCCTCGGCCCGCTCCTCCAGAGCGTCGGCGATCCTGAACAGCGCGAGCTGGCGCGTGGCCGGCGTCGCGTCCCGCCACCCCTCGAACGCCTTCTCGGCGGCCCTGTAGGCCCGGTCCACGTCCTCCTTGCCCGAGGCCGGAGCCTGGGCGAAGACCTCGCCCGTGGCGGGGTTCGTCACGTCGTAGAACCGCCCGTCGGCCGGGTCCACGTGCTCCCCGTTTACGAAGTTCTTTATGTTCCTGGTCCCTGTCTGCATCTCGCGTTTCCTTTCTTCGAGCTTTTCGGCCTGTCAGTCTGGCCGGGGTCCGGCCCTGGCGGTCTCGAGCACCTCCATCGCGCAGTTGCGGCCGGGGGCGCCGAAGACAGCTCCCCCGGGCCAGGTGCCGGCGCCGCAGAGGTAGAGGTTCTCTACCGGCGTGCGGTAACCGCCGTAGCCGGGGACCGGACGGCCGGCGAACATCCGGTCCGGCAGGATCTCCCCGTGGAAGATGTTCCCGCCCGTGATCCCGATCCTCTTCTCGATGTCCGGCGGCCCAAGTACCTCCATGCCTTCGACGGCGCTAAGGATGTTCGGCGCGTACTCCGCGAGCGTGGACACGATGTTGCGCCCGATCTCCTCCCGTCTCTCTTCCCAGGTGCCCTCCGCGAGCCGGTAAGGGGCGTACTGGCAGAACAGGCTCATCGTGTGCTTGCCGGGCGGCGCCAGACCATCCTCGGTGGCGCTCTGGATGTAGCCGTCCATGAAGGGATCTCTGGAAGGCTCGCCCCGCTCGCACTCCTCCCACGCCTCCTGCAGCGAGTCGACGGACGGGTTTATGACAATGCCGCCGGTGTGCTGGGGCCCGATCTCCTTCCCGGGCAGAGCCGTGAAGTCCGGCAACTCCCCGAGCGCCAGCAGCACCTTGACCACCGAGCCCTCGACGCGCATCCCTTTCACGCCCTCGACGAGGTCGTCCGGCAGGTGCTTCTCGCCGACCATGCCGAGGTACGTTCTGTGCGGGTCGGCTCCCGAGAGGACGACGTCGGCCCCGAAGTGGCGGCCGTCGATGAGGTCGACGCCGCGCGCCGCGCCATCGCTGACGTCTATCTCGGCTACCTCGGCGTCCGTGAGGATCTCGACGCCCGCCTCCCTGGCAGAGGAGGCTATGGCCCCGGCGACGGCGCCCATGCCGCCCCGGACGTAGCCCCAGGCACCCTGGTGGCCGGCGACCTGTCCCATGATGTGGTGGTACTTGACGTAGGCCGTGCCGGGGGTACGGGGACCGGCGTTCGTCCCGATCACACCCCCCACGCACAGCACCGCCTTGAGCTCCTCGGACTCGAAGTACTCGTCGAGCACCCCCGCGACGCTCTTCTTCGTGAGCGTGCGCCAGTCCTCCTCGCCCTCCGGCCCGTCGAAGGCGCGTTCGATGTCTCCGGGCGTGGGGGCTCTATCGAGCAGCGGGCGCATCCTGGCGATGATGCGGTCCCACATCGCCCAGTAGGCGTCGTAGGCGGCGACGTCCGCTTTCGAGAACTTCGCTATCTGCTCGGCCGTCTTCCCACTATCGAGGTGGGAGATCAGGTACCGGCCGTCCGGGAAGGGGATGAAGTACTGGGGGTCGAGCGGCCTGATGTCGTAGCCGTGGCGGACGAGGTCCAGATCTCGTATGACCTGGGGCAACAGCAACTGGCAGACGTAGGAGCAGGTCGAGATCCTGTACCCCGGCCACGGCTCTTCGGTTACGGTCGCCCCCCCGACGATCCCCCGCCGCTCCAGAACAAGCACCTTCTTGCCCGCCTTCGCCAGGTACGCCGCGGCGATGAGCCCATTGTGCCCGGAGCCGACCACTATCGCGTCGTAGCGGACGTTTGTCCGTTCAGCCAAGATCATCCCTGTCGAACTCTCTTCTGGTGAGCGTCATCAGGTACTCCGGCTCGGGCTCTCCGGGGACGTGGATGGTCTTGAAGAACCGGAAGCCCGCCTTCTCGTAGGCCCGGATCGCGGCGGTGTTCTTCGGCTCCGGGCCGATCACACACGTCTCTATCTCGGGGTCTGAGAAGACGTGTTCGGAGAGAAAATTTCGGATAACGTGCCGTCCGAGGCCCTGGTAGAGGTACGACGCCTCTCCGATGAACAGGTCGACGCCCGCCGAGTCCTTCACGTCTACCAGGCGCGCGTACCCTTCGTCGTCTTGGGAGGAGATCCGGTACGACTGGACGTAGCCGATGGGCTTGTTTTCGTGCAGGATCACGAACGGCTTCGCCGAATCCCGGCCCTCGATAGCTGGGAGGTAGTGCTCCTCGATCTCCGCGTACGAGGTGCCCTCCGCGTACCACCAGCGCCGCACGTGTGGGGCGTTGAGCCAGCGGTGCATTAGACCGAGATCTGAAGACCGCAGCCTTCTGAACGAGATCCCGTACGGGTCCGGTCCGCCGGTCTTGTCCGGCATCTCGTCTGTCTCGGCTAGTATCGGCAACGCTCGAACGCTCTCTGGAGGCTCGCGCGAGCGCCGGCACGGAGCACGGGGCCGTGGGCCATGACGACGGTCGCGAAGTTCTCCGCCAGCAGCTTCCCGGCCGAGCGTTTCGCGAGCGGCGGGTCGGTGCAGAGGGCCTTGCGGACCCCGACGCGTATCTTGCGGGGTAGGCACCCGAAGGCGTCGGCGGTAAAGAGCAGGCCGTCCGAGTCCCGGAGAAGCGCGGCGTGTCCGAGGGTGTGGCCCGGGGTGGAGATCAGGCGGAAGCCCGAGACGACGTCTCCCTCCCGCAAGACCTTTCCGACCGGTATACCCGGCGGCCGGGCGCCGCTGGACATGCGGCGAAAGAACGCGTTGCTCGGCGGGTCGAACCCGCGTCGGCCCGAGATCACGTCGGCCTCGTGCGCCGTCGAGCCGACCTCGGCTCCCGGCGCCCACTCCAGCAGACCCTTCAGGCCCCCGGTGTGGTCGTCGTGGTGGTGGGTGATAAAGATGCGCTTGAGGTCCCCCGGCCCCGCGCCCAGCGACGTTATGGCGTCCTTGATCCTCTCCACGCTGCCAGCGACGCCGGTGTCCACGAGCGTCAGGCCGTCGTCGTTCTCGAGTAGCAGCACGTGGATAAAGTTCTTGATCCCTACGGCGTCCACCCTGTGGACGCCCGGCGCTATGTTCTCCGGCATCTCGGCCACGTTACATCACCCTCTGTCCCGGCTCGTCGCCCTTGCCATACGGGTACCACCACTCCTTCTTCTCGACCCTCGGGTCGATGTGGACGTGCTTGGACTCCTGGAACGCTTCGAGGCCCTCCCGGCCCAGCTCCCTGCCGATGCCGCTCCCGCCGTAGCCCCCGAAGGGGGCGGCGTCGTTGTCCGTGAGGGGGTCGTTGATCCAGACCGTCCCGGCCCTGATGCCCCTGGCGCACCGGAGCATCTTCTCGAAGTCCTTCGTGTAGACGTTCGCCCCGAGCCCGAACGGCACGGAGTTCGCGAGCTCGATGGCCTCATCGAGCGAACCTACTTCCACCACGGGCATCACGGGCCCGAAGGTCTCGTCGCTCATCACCCTCATCGAAGGCTCGACGCCGGTCAGCACGGTCGGGCGGTAGAAGAAGCCCCGCCCGCCGAAGCGCTCGCCGCCCGTGACGAGCTTGGCGCCGCCGCCCAGGGCCTGGCCTACGTGGTCCTCGACCTTTTGGCGGCCCTTCGCGTTGATCATGGGCCCGATGTCCGTCTGCCCATCCATGGGGTCCCCGATGTTGAGCGACTCGGCGAACTCCTTTGACGCCTCGACGAAATCGCCCACGACCTTCCTGTCCACGTAGAAGCGCTCCGAGGAGGTGCAGACCTGCCCGGCGTTCAGGCAGGCGGCCCAGACGGCGCCCTGGGCGGCTATCTCCACGTCCACGTCGTCGCAGACGATAAACGGGTCCTTGCCCCCGAGCTCGAGGTTCGCCCGCATCAGGCGTTCGGCGGCGGTGATGCCGACCTTCCGCCCCGTCTCCTGGCTACCGGTGAACGCCACCATGTCCACGCCGGGGTGCCGCACGAGCGCCTCCCCAACGTCCCCCGCCCCGTAGACCGCCTGGAAGAGACCGTCCGGCAGCCCTTCCATAAGCTCCATCATGCGCCGCGACCCGAGCGGTGTCTCTTCTGAGGGCTTGAGGATTACGGCGTTGCCGGCGGCGAGCGCCGGGGCGACCTTCCAGGCGGCCAAGAGGAGCGGGTAGTTCCAGGGGACGATGCAGGCGACGGTGCCGACGGGTTCCTTTATGACCATGGCGAGTTGCTGGGGCTCGATGGGGGCGGGTAGGTAGCCGACCGAGTCGCGCGAGATCTCACCGTAGTAGTCAAAGCAGGCCGCCACCCACGTGACCTCGTCCCGGTTCTCGATAAACGGCTTGCCGCCCTCAGCGGTCATGATCTTCGCCAGCTCGTCGGCGTGGCCGCGCAGGTTAGCCGAGATCTCGTGAAAGACCTCCGCCCGGTCGAGGCCAGCGAAGCCGCGCCACTCCTCGAAGCCTCGCCTCGCCCGGTTCGCGACGGCGTCGAGCTCGTCGCGTCCGGTCGTTGGGATCTCCTCTATGCTCTCTTCCGTCGCCGGGTTGACGACGGACAATCGTCCGTTCTGTGCCACTTCTCCTCCGTTACCTCCTGTAGACCACAAAGGACGTCGCGTGGCCCACCGCGTCGTAGAGCGAGCGGGCCGGGGCGTTGTACTGCTGGGTGTGCCAGTAGACGCGGTCAGCGCCCCGCCGGTCCGCCTCGGCGTAGACGCCCTCCACAAGCCGCCGCCCGGCCCCCGAACCGCGGCCCCCGCGCGAGACGAACAGGTCCTCGAGGTAGCAGTAGGTCTGCGTCGTCCACGTCGCCGGGTGGAAGACCGCGTGCGCCAGCCCGACCATGCGGCCTTCGTCGTCTACCGCCACGAGCCCGAAGAAGCCGTCCGCGCCCTCGCAGAGGCGCCGGAAGGTCGTCTGCGTCACCTCTTCGGCCGGTTCGTTGCGGTAGAAGTCGTTATAGCCGAGCCAGAGGGGGAGCCAGGCCTCGTGGTCCGCGGCGCGGATGGGGCGGACGGTTGTCAAGGGTTCGTCCCGGTCTCTCCGGCTCTCAAGCGCCCTCCTTGCGGACCAGGAGGCGGCTGCCGCCGAAGATCAGGAACAACGTGGCGACGAGCACCACCGTCGAAAGCGCGTTGATGACCGGGCTCACGCCGAACTTGATCATCGAGTAGATCTTCAGCGGCAGCGTGCTAGATCCGACGCCGCTGACGAAGAACGTGATGACGAAGTCGTCAAAAGAGAGCGTGAACGCGAGCAGGCCACCCGCCATGACGCCGGGCAGGATCAGGGGCAGCGTCACCCGGAAGAAGGTCTGCACCGGGCTCGCCCCGAGGTCCTGGGCCGCCTCCTCGACCGAGCGGTCCATCCCGGAGAGGCGGGCCCGCACCACTATCGTGACGAAGGAGATCGTGAACGCCACGTGGGCTATCACGATGGTCGTGATGCCAAGCTCGACCCCCATCGGGATGAACACGCTGACGAAAAAGACGAGCAGGCTCACCCCGACCACGATCTCGGGCATCACCGTCGCGGCATAGATGGCCGTGTCGGCGGTCGTCCGGCCCCGGAAGCTGTGCCGAGAGAGGGCCAGCGCCGTCAGCGTGCCTATGACAGTCGCGATGAACGTCGCGATAACGCCGACCGTGAGCGACGTCCTGAAAGCCTGGAGAATCGTCGGGTCGGCCAAGAGTTGCCCGTACCACTCCAGGGAGAACCCCGTCCAGACCTGGGTGCTGCGCGTCGAGTTGAACGAGAAGAAGATGAGGACCGCGATCGGCGCGTAGAGGAACAGGTAGACCAGCGCGGAGACAAGCAGCAGGCCCCAGTCCGGCAGCCCGCCCGTCGTGCCCTTACGGGAGCTCTTGGTCGTCGTCGCGGACATCTAGGCCCCCTCCAGTTTATCCGAGCCTACCCTCCGGATGTAGAACATTATGGCGCCGAGCAAGAGGACGGCGAGCAGGACCGAGAGGGCGCTGCCGAAGGCCCAGTCGCGGGACTGGAGGAACTGGTTCTGGATCAGGTTACCCGTCATCACCGTCTGCGAGCCGCCGAGCAGGTCGGGGATAACGAACTCGCCCGCGGAAGGGATAAAGACCAGGATGCTGCCCGCGATCACGCCCGGCAGGCTCAGGGGGAACGTTACCCGCAAGAACGTCTGCCACCGGCTCGCCCCGAGGTCCTTGCCGGCCTCCTTCAGGCGCACGTCGAACTTTTCGAGGGCCGCATAGAGCGGCAGGACCATGAACGGCAGGTACGAGTAGGTCATACCCATAAGTACCGCCTCGGGGGTGAAGATGAGGTTCACCGGGCCGTCCGTCAGGCCGAGGAACTGGAGCGTCTTGTTGGCGATGCCGTTGCCGCCGAGGATCACGACCCAGGCGTAGGCCCGGATCAAGAGGCTCGTCCAGAACGGGACCATGACGAGCAGGATCAGGGTGTTGCGCCACCGCCGTCCCTTGAAGACTATGAAGTACGCCAGCGGGTAGCCGAGCAAGAAGCAGATCAGCGTCGTCAGCGCCGCTATCCCGAACGAGCGGACGATGATCTCCAGGTAGAGCGGGTCGAAGACCCTGAGGTAGTTGCCGGGGTTGAAGCCGAGGGTGATGCCGCCGTAGACGTCGCTCGTCCCGAACGAGAACGCCACGATAAAGAGCAGCGGCACTAGGAAGAAGAGCCCGAGCCAGAGGGTCACGGGCGCCAGCAACGCCGCGAGGCCCAAAGACCAGCCCTTTGCCACGCGCTCCCTCATCTCAGGAGCTCTTCACTTCGGTAAAGAGGCGCTCGTACTCGCGCGTCGCCTCGCCGGGATCGGCTATGACCTGCAGGCGTTCGAAGACGCTATCGGGCAGAACGTAGCCGGGGAGGTCCTTGAGCGCGTCGTCGATCATCGGCAGGGCGGCGGCGTTCGGGGTGTTGTAGTAGGTGTAGTTGGAGAGCTCGGCACCCGTCTTCGCGCCCAGGATGTAGTTTATGAACGTGTGGGCGTTCTGCGGGTGCTCCGCGCCGTTTGGGATGCACATGTTGTCCGTCCAGCGGGTGGCGGCTGGCCTGGGGACCACGTAGTCGAGGTCGCTGTTCTCCGAGAGGGCCAAGAAGGCGTCGCCGCTAAAGACGTGGCCGAGCAGGAGGTCGCCGTTCTGGACGAGCGGACGGGTCTCCGTCGAGTCGAAGTACCCGCGCAGGAGCGGCTTCTGTTTCTTGGCCTCTTCCGCCGCCCTCTGAAGCTCTTCTGCGTCCCTGGTGTTGACGGAGAGGCCCAGCTTGTAGAGGGCGGCCCCGAGTGTCTCCCTGGAATCGTTTAGCATGGCCATCTTGCCCTCGAACTGGTCGTCCCACAGGGGGTCCCAGGACTCGGGGAGTTCGCCGATCTCCTTCCTGTTGTAGAGGATGCCGGTCGTGCCCCACTGGTAGGGGACGCTGTACTCGTTGTTCGGGTCGTAGGAGAGGCCTTCGTACTCCTTGCCCACGTTCTTGAAGTTGGGGATCTGGGCCATGTCCAGCCTCTGCACGACGTCGGACTTGATCATGATCTCAACCATGTAGTCGCTCGGTACGATCACGTCGTACCCCGTGCCCCCGGCCTGCAGCTTCGCCAAGAGCTCCTCGTTGGAGGAGAAGTTGTCCTGCGTGACCTTTATGCCGGTCTGCTTCTCGAAGCCCGGAATGGTGCCCGCGGCGACGTAGTCGGCCCAGTTGTAGAGGTTGAGAACCTTCTCCTCGGGGCCGCCACCCCCTCCACCGCCGCCGCCGGTCTGGGCGCTCGTGTTCGGCTGGCAGGCGAGCACCGAGAGCGTCGAGCCGGCAACCCCGGCCGCGCCCATCGTCCTCAGGAACCTTCCACGCGAGATCCTCTTCATCATCAATCCTCCAATACCAGACAGTTTTGCGCGTCCCACGCCACCGAGATCCCGTCCCCCTCCGAGGCTCCCGCGGCGTCGAAGGCGTTCTGCTGGTAGAGCACCAGCTTCCCGCCCCCCTCCAACTCCGCGATGTACTGCGTGCTCGCGCCCATGTAGACGACCTGCCTTACCTCCGCCGCGCTGACGTTATCACCCGCCCCGCCGAACCGGACCTTCTCGGGCCTGACCGCCACGTGTGCCTCCTCGCCCTCCTTCGGGACAGCCTGCCCGCGCGCCACGGCCTCGATCCTGAAGCCCGCCCGCGTGCGCAGCGTGATTCTCTCGCCGTCGGCCGCCTCGACCGTCCCTGAGAAGACGTTCGTCTGGCCGATGAACCCGGCGACGAAGCGGTTGGCGGGTGTCTCGTAGAGGGTGGTTGGTCCGGCGAGTTGCTGGACCTTTCCCTCGTTCATCACCGCGATCCTGTCGCTCATCGTGAGCGCCTCTTCCTGGTCGTGGGTGACGTAGACGAAGGTGATGCCGACCTCGTGCTGGAGGTTTCGCAACTCAAGCTGCAACTCTTTGCGGAGCTTCAGGTCCAGGGCGCCTAGCGGCTCGTCGAGGAGCAGCACCTTCGGGCGGTTGACCAGCGCCCGGGCGAGCGCGACCCGCTGCTGCTGGCCGCCGGAGAGCATGCCGGGCTTCCGCTTCTCAAAGCCCGAGAGCTGCACCATCTCGCACGCGTCGGCGACGCGGCTTGCGACCTCGTCCTTGGGTACCTTCGCCCGGCGGAGACCGAAGGCGACGTTGTCGAAGACGTTGAGGTGGGGGAAGATGGCGTAGGACTGGAAGACGGTGTTGACGGGACGGCGGTAAGGCGGGATGCCCTGAACCTCCTCGCCTGCGACGGAGATCCCGCCCTCCGTCGGCTCCTCGAAGCCCGCGATCATGCGCAGCGTCGTCGTCTTCCCGCATCCCGAAGGCCCGAGCAACGAGAAGAACTCTCCCTCATAGATGTCCAGGTTCAAATCGTCCACCGCCACGAAGTCCCCGAACCGCTTGGTGATCCCCGCCAGCCGCACGGCCACGCCCCTCCCGGCCTCTTCTTTCGCCTGCGGCGGGCGTTCCGTGGTCTGCCTGTCTTCCATTCTTATCCTCCTGTGCCCGTGGCCCCGGCCCGGGGCCTTCCCCTTGAGAGATCTCTATCGTCCGGAGTCGTCCGTGGATGGTAACCCGCGCCGCCGGCGGGGAGTACCTCCCGCGCCGCCCGGTGCCCCGATTCTACGGCGCCGTCCATGTACCCGTTCCACCTCGCGGCCGTCTCGGTGCCCGCCCAGTGAACGCGGCCCACCGGCTCCCGCAGGGCCGGCCCGTGATCCAGTAAGAAGCCAGGCACCGGCACGCCAGCGTAGCCGCCGCGCGCGTAGGGCTCTTTGCCCCAGTCGCACTCCGCGTAGCCGCGGGGGTGGAGGGCCTCCCGCCCGAAAAACCGGGCAAAGCATTCGAGGACCGCCCGCTTGCGTTCCCCGGCGGGGCTCTGCCCCCACCGGCGGGCGTCGGAGCCCAGGATAAAGCCCGTCAGGACGCCGGCATCCTCTCCGGGAAAGGAGTTGTCGCAGGTTACCTTGCAGGGTCCGGTATCGCTCTCGGCCCTGCCGTTGAGGCCCATATCGCGCCAGAACGGGGCGTCGTAGACGGCGTGGCACTTGATCACGGCCCCCATCGGCATCCTCTGTGAGAGCCCATCGTGAACCGGCGGCAGCGCAGGGACGTACTCGATGCGCCCCCGCAGGGTGGCCGGCACCGCCACGACCACGGCCCCGGCCCGCACGGACCCGGCGTCGGACTCCACAAGCGCCCCGTCGCCGTCATGCGAGATCCTGCGCACGGGTGTCGAGAGGACCACACGCCCTCTCAACCCTCGCGCCATCCGGACCGCCAACTCTTGCGCGCCGCCGACGAGCCTGTGCTCCTCGGCGGAAGCTTCTATCTCGAAGAGCCCCCCGAAGCCGCCGGACGCGGCCACGTCCGAGAGCACGCCGAGAAGCGAGACGTCGCGCGGCTCGCAGGCGTAGAGCGACTCGACCGCGAGGTCGAAGTAGAACCGCGCTCCCTTGCTTTGCGTGTGGCCGAGCTTCCAGGTCTCGAGCGTCTGCCCGTCCCACTCCAGGGCCCGCTCCGACGCCCACGGCGTCCCGGCGGATACACCCCTCGCGAGCTCGCTCAGCGCGTGGAAAGCCTCCCCGACCTCGGCGGAGGCGCCCGGATCTCTGAAAGGGACCTCCCCGTCCTCCTCGTACTCCGAGCGGCGTCCGTCCTCGTGGAAGACGGTTCGACCGGGGACCTCGGTCGGGAAGATCTCGACGCCAAGCTCCCGTGCGAGGGCGTTTATGCGCTTCTGCCCCGGCCCGACCCACTGCCCGCCCATCTCGACGGGTACCCCGCCGACGTATTGGGTCATCATCCGGCCACCGACCCTGTCGTTGGCCTCGATGACCAGCACGGAAGCGCCTGCGGCCTCGAGCTCCCTGGCCGCCGTGAGCCCGGCCAGCCCCGCGCCGACGACCACCGCGTCTACCGCCGGCTCCCCCCGCGCCAGCCCGCCCGTCATCAGCCCATCCCCCTGAGGAGCGGGGGGATCGCGGAGGCTCCCGTGTTCGCTGGCGCTGGCGTCCTGGAGGTTCTCCTCACCCTTCTCCCGATCTTCTAGTGTTTCCCGAGCCGTTCGGCCAGGGTCTTGCCGGTCGGGGGTTCTCCGGTCCTCTCGGCCCGGTCGTCCGCCCGCATCAGGCCTTGTTGCACGTAGCGGGCGCCGAGCCAGCGCAGCGGCTCGGGCTCCCAGGTGCGCGGCCTGTGGTTCACGGTGGGCAGCTGGGTCACGTGCGTGTCGCGGCCCAGGATCAGGTCGGAGAGAGTTCTGCCGGAGAGGTTGGCGGTCGCCACCCCCTGCCCGGTGTAGCCGCGCGCGGTCGCGACACCTTCGGCCGGGTCGTAGGACATCGTAGGCATCCAGTCGCGGGGCATGGCGAGCGGCCCGCCCCACGCGTGGGTGAACCGCGCGTTTTCGAGCGCCGGGAACCACTCCCGCGCCGTGCGGCGAAGCATCTCGTGGGTTGGCTCGTGCCTGTCGTACGCGTCTTCTATCCGGGAGCCGTAGTGGTAGGGGGCGCCGCGGCCCCCGAAGAGTATGCGGCCGTCGGCGGTGCGCGAGAGGTAGTCAACCGTGTAGCGGCTGGACGCCACGCACTCGCGGCCCTCCCAGCCGATGGTGGACCACCGCTCCTCCGAGAGGGGCTCGGTCAGCACGATCAGGGAGTAGATGGGCAACACCTGCCGGCGCAGCTTGCGCAACCGCGCCAGGTAGGCCTCGCCCGCCAGCACGACCGTCCGCGCCCGCACGTCCCCGGCCTCCGTTACGAGGCGCGGGTTGGTGCCGGTCTCGAAGTCCGTGACGGGGGTGCCCTCGAAGATCTCACCGCCCAGGCGCTCCACGGTGCTGGCGAGCCCGCGCGCGAGCCTGGCCGGGTGGATGGTCGCGCAGTTCGGGCTGAACAACGCGCCCTCGGCGCCCGTGATTCTGACGCGCCGCGCGGTCTCTTCCCGGTCGAGCAACTCGAGACCGTCATCCAATCCGAGGGCCCTAAGCGACTCGTAGGAGCCTTCTATGCCGGGTAACTGCGCCGGTCCCCTCGCGATCCTGAGCTGCCCACCGCGGAAGAACTGGGCGTCGATGCCCTCCTCCTCCGCGACCCGCCCGACCTCGTCGACCGCGCCGCGCATCTCCAGCAGGAGGTCTCTTGCGGCCTCGTCGCCGAAGCGCCGGGCGAGCTCGCCGGGGGTAACGGGGAAGGCGGCGTTGCACCAGGCGCCGTTTCGGCCAGAGGCCCCGAAACCTGCGGTCTCGGCCTCCAGCACCACCACGCGCAGCGAGGGGTCTCTCTTGAGCAGGTAGTAGGCCGTCCACAGGCCGGTGAACCCTGCGCCAAGGATCGCCACGTCGGCCTCCGCCGGGCCCCCGAGCGGCGGGCGGGGGATGATCTCCCCGCCCGCCGTCTCAAGCCAGAAGCTGAACGAACGGTAGTCCTTCTGTCCGGCGGGGACGCTACCGCGCTTACCGGCGGTACGGGTCAAGCCCTCGCCCTCCACCGACCGCGGTTCCCCGCATCCCCCACGCTAACCCCGGTAGCCCAGCTCTTTTTCGAGCTCCGTAAGGGCCTCGTCGGTGATCTCCGCTATGCGGCTGAGGACTTCTTTGTCTGAGACCAGGGCTGGGGAGAACTGGATGACGGGCTCGTCCTTGTCGTCAAAGCGGCAGATCAGACCCCCCTCCATGAGCTTTCTGGAGACCACGCCCTTGAAGTACTTCTGGTACTCGTCCCCTTCCAGCGGCGTCCCGTCGGCCTTCTGCGGGTTGACCTCGACGGCCCAGAAGAAGCCCATCCCCCGAACCTCCTTGACGACCGGGTGGTCTGAGGCCATGCGCCTAAGCTCCCCCCCGAAGTGCCCCTCCAGGTCGTGGACGTTCTGGAGCAGGTTCTCGCGCTCCATGATCCGTATGTTCTCCAAGGCCACCGCCGAGGAGACCGGGTGCCCCCCGAAGGTAGAGCCGTGCATGAACATAGACGCCCCGTCTTTGAGGGTGTGGGCTATCTTGTCGTTGACGACCACGCCGCCCATCGGCAGGTAGCCGGATGTGACGCCCTTGGCGAAGCTCGTCATGTCCGGGACGACGTCGAAGCGCTCGATGCCGAACCACTCGCCGAGGCGCCCGAAGGCGCAGATGACGGCGTCGGAGACGAGAAGTACGCCGTGGCGGTCGCAGATCTCGCGCACCCGCCTCCAGTAGTCCGGCGGCGGCACGAGGCACCCGCCCGCGTTCTGCACAGGCTCGAGGATCACGGCGGCGACCTGGTCTGGGCCTTCGGCCTCGATCATCTGCTCTATGGCGTCGGCGGCGCCCTCCGGGTCCTGCTGGGTGTTCTTGACGTGGAAGAAACCTCCCGGCAGCGGCTCGAACGGCGCCTTGAATGAGGGCAGGCCCGTCACGCTCAAGGCGCCCATCGTGGTCCCGTGGTAGGCGACGTCCCTGGAGATGATCTTGTACCGCCCGGGCTCCCCGTTGACCTTGTGGTACTGGCGCGCGATCTTGATGACGGTCTCCACCGCCTCAGAGCCGGAGGAGACGAAGAAGGTGCTGTTGAGATCCCCCGGCGCTATCTCGCTTATCTTGGCCGCAAGCTCAAGGCTCCTGGGGTGCTGGAAGCTCCAGTTGGGGAAGAACCCAAGCTCCTTCATCTGCTTTGCGGCCACCTCTGCGAGCTCGGCCCTGCCGTGCCCGACCTGCGTCGTGAAGAGACCGGCCAGCCCGTCTATGTAGCTGCGGCCCTTATCGTCTGTTACGTACGATCCCTCGCCCGAGACAATGACCGGCAGCTTGGACCAGTCCTCGGCGTAAGGCGTGAAGTGGAGCATGAGGTTCTCCACACCCGCCAGGCGCGTAGAATCCCCCTGCTCCCCGAGTCCCCTCATCACGTCCATGCGATAACCTCCTCCAGCCCCAACCGGCCGGTTCTTGTCCTTCACGAATACTACACAGTTACTGTAAGCCGATCAAGACAAGGGCAATTATAGGGGGGTGAATCCGTCGGGCCGATGGACGGCGGGCCGTATTTGCGTGGGCCGGCCCTGTCCGGGCGGCCAGCGCGGGCGTTGGGGTTGTTACCGAAGTGTTATGCAAGCGTGACCGAAGCGTTACCCGGATGTCGCCGGGACGTTACGCGGCCCCTCTAGAGTTCCAGATACAGCAACCGGAGAGACCGGGGGCAAGGACGAAGGGAGTGGGCATGGGGCGGATGGTTCGGGTTATGGCGGCGGTGGCGATGATGGTGGTTCTCTCGACGGGCGCGGCCTTCGCGGTGACGCTGAACGGAACCGGGGGCGTGAACAAGCTAACCGGCGGGGCCGGGGACGACACGATCCAGGGCCTCGGCGGCAACGACTCCTGGCTCAACGGCGGTTTCGGAGACGACAAGGTCTACGGTGGCGCGGGCGACGACGACATCCGCGGCTCCGCCCCCAGGAACGGCCACGACAACGGCGACACCGGCAGCGATACCCTCTCCGGCGGCTCGGGCGACGACTACATCCTGGGCGGCCTCGGCGCGGACAGGATCAGCGGCGGCAACGGCGCCGACTACCTCTTCGACGACGCCGGCGAGTACGGGTCCGACTCCTCGGTGGACCACCTCTCCGGCGGCGCGGGCAACGACACCATCCTGGCCTCGAACGGCAACACGGTCCAGGACGTCATCACCTGCGGCGACGGCCGCGACACCGTCGAGGCCGACCGCGGCGACACCGTCGCCGACGACTGCGAGAGAGTGCACTACTAGCCAGGCGGCAACCCATCTCCCCATCCCCGGCCGGCGTCCTTCGGGGCGCCGGTTTTTTTAGGTTCTAGCTTCTAGGCATTAGGCTTTGGTTTTCAGTCGGTTTTTCGCAAAGCCTCCGCCAACCTCGCAAGGCCAACGCCATCGTTCGCAGAATGCCCGGTTCTAGAAAGGCCAGGTATCCCTGCTTCTCCTAGAACTTGAAGCCTAGAACCTGAAGCCTCAGCCGAAGGCTGATCCGAAGAAATCTGCCAGGCGCGGGTAGAGCGTCTTCAAATTCCAGGGGCGGGCGATGCCGTGGCCCTCGTCCTCGAAGGTGAGGAGGTCGTAGGGGATGCCCTCGCGGCCGAGCGCCCTCACGACGACGTCGACGTTCTCGGGGGTTACGTTCGGGTCCTGCATGCCCTGGATGATGAGGAGTTTGCCCCGGATGTTCTCTACGGAGTTTATGGGGGAGCGTTCGTGGTAGCGGTCGGGGACCTCTTCTGGCGTTCCACCCATCATCTCCTCGCTGTACGGGCGCAGGTCCGGACGGGTGGCGTGGTAATCGACCACGAGGTCGGTCATGCCGCAGATGGGGGCCGCGGCGGCGACGAGGCTGGTCGGATAGTGCGTGATCGCCCACCACGCCGAGTACCCGCCGTAAGATGTCCCCGTAACGCCGACGCGGCCGGGCGCGGCAATGCCCGCCTCGATAAGCGCCTCTATCCCGGCCTTTATGTCCTCCTGCTCCCGCCCGCCCCAGCCGTCCTCTTTTATGGACTCCTGGAACGGGAGACCGAACCCCGTGCTACCGCGGTAGTTGGGCGCGAGCACGTGCAAGCCCCGCGCGACAAAGTACTGAACTTGCGCGTTGAAGCGGTCCTCGGCGTGGTAAGTCGGCCCGCCGTGGACGATGACGACGGTTCCGACGGCCTCGCCCGGGGTGCGGTACAGCCAACCCTGGATCTCCATCCCGTCGACTGACTTCCACCGGAAGTCTTCGGACGCCGCGAGCCAGTCGGGGTCGAGCGACGTCCGGCCTGCGAGCCCGGTGAGGCTCCTGGTCTCCCCGCCGTCCGATTCTTGGAGTACGAGGTCGGCGGGGTGGCGGGCGTCGTAGCGGTTGCAGACCCAGCCGCCGGCCGCCGGTGCCAGGGGCAGCAGGTTGCCCCCGGAGGGCCGCAGCGCCGACTCCGTGCCGCTCTCCAAATCGAGCAGAGACGCCCTGAGCCGGGCACCTTCTGCCCCGACCACGACCGCCGGCCCCCCGTTCGGCGGGACGAAGGCGTACCCGACGTTGCGGCCGGGGTCGTCGATGAGCCATCGTATCCCCCCGTCGTCCATGCTCCAGAGGCCGAGCTTCCGGTAGGAGCCGGCCTCCGCGACGAAGAGGACGCGGCGGCCGTCCGGGAGCCACGAGGCCGAGACCTTGACGGCGGGTCCGAAGTTCAGGATCTCGCGGTCCTCCCCGCCCTCGATGTCCACGACCCAGACCTGAGCCCCCGCCGGGTCCAGCTCGCTGCGCGAGTAGAGAACGTGCGTCCCCGACCGGTTGAGCTCGGGCCACGGGATGCTGCCCTTCTCCGGCTGGGCGAGCTTCAGGAGCTCGTCCCTCTCCAGGTCGTGCCGGTAGAGCCTGTCCACCTCCGTTTCCTCCCCGCTCCCAGCGTCGAGGTTGGCCGAGTAGACGAGCCAGCGGCCGTTCGGATGCAACTGCCCGCCGCCAAGGTAGTAGTTCGGGTCCGGCCCCGTGAGCGGCTCCATAACGCCTGGCTCGTCGAGCCGCACCCGGTAGAGCCGGACCCGCTCGTCCCCATCGGTATCTTGCGTGACCAGCACCGCTTCGCCGTCCGGCGCCCAGGATGCCACCACCGTGTCGCCCTCGGCCGTCTGCGTTAACCGGACCGGCGGCGAGGACCCGTCAACCGGTGCGGCGAAAACGTCCGCCGCCGGCCCGAGCCGCGACCAGCTCCACGCCACCCAGCTTCCGTCCGGGGAGACCTGTGGCCCGGACAGAACCGGCGCGGAGAGCAATGCATCTAGGTAACGGTCGGCGTCCAAGGTACCTCCGGGAAAGGTTTCAGGCTACAGGTTACAGGCATCAGGGGTGCCACGCGCGGCCCGGAGTTCGAAGGCGTTGCCCGATCGGGAGCAGGGCAGCGGGCTCCCGCGTCACAGAAAGCCTCCCTCCAGAGCCTCGAAGGCATCGCCAACCTCGCGACACCTGAAAGCCGCCAAAGGCGGCGACCCGAAACCTGTAGCCTGATGCCTCCTTAAAACGTCGGCGGGGTGTTGACGTAGACGGCCTCGACGGGCTCCCCGTCGGCCCACCAGCGGTGGGGGGTGGTCGATGGGAAGTAGAGGGTGTCACCCGGGGCGAGCCGGAACTCTCCCTGGTCCTTGAGTTCTACGAGGAGGTGGCCGGAGATGACATAGATGAACTCCTCGCCCGTATGCGAGTAGAAGCCCTCGCTCCCAGCACCTGGCGGCACCCGGATAAAAGAAGGGTCCATCACCTTCTCCCCCGAGGCCATCTCCTCAAAGCACACGCCGTTGTCCCACTGCATCTTTGGCCGGTCGCCGCCGCGCACCAGCGGCGACGCCTGATCGAGGTCCGCCCCGAACAGCTCCCGCATGGTTACCCCGTAGGCCCCCGCAAGGCTCCGCAGCGAGGCGACCGACGCCCCCGACCCGCCGCGTTCGAGCGCCGAGATAAAGCTTATGGAGAGGCCGGTCGCCTCCGAGACCTCCTTGAGCGTCTTGTGCGCCTTGATTCGCAGCCTCCGCAGCCGCTCGCCCGGCGCCTCCGCCGGTTCCCCCGACAGAACCCCGTTCGCCTCCCCGTTCCCCGGCGCGTTGCCGAGCTGCTTGCGGATGGCGGCGAAGTTCAGCCCCTCGACCTTCCTGAGGTGTTTGATCTCCCGCAGCCGGCTCACGTCCGGCTCCGTGTAGACCCGGTACCCCCGGTCCGTCCTCCGCGGCCTGACCAGGCGCTCCCTCTCCCATAACCGCAAGGTCTGCGGCGCCAACCCTACCGCCTGCGAGACCTCGCCTATGGAGAACCCAACCGAACCACCGCTCGCCGCCAATCCGCCTCCCGTAGAAACCCCGGGTCCGTCCCGGTAATGTTGAACAATTATTGTAATTATTTCCCCCGAAAAGCAAGCCGCCGTCGCCCCGCCATCGCCGAGTCTAACAGCAACATTGCATGTTTATAGTAACGTTGTTATAAGGTAGGAAAGTCTAGAGTTACCTCGGAGGAAAGGATTCGCCATGGCGACGGTGGTGGGGGTACCCAAGGAGATAAAGGACATGGAGGGCCGCGTCTCCATGCAGCCGGACGGGGTGTCTGAACTCGTACACCACGGCCACGAGGTCGTGGTGCAGTCCGGGGCCGGCGGCGGGGCCGGTTTCTCCGACGAGGAGTACGCGGAGGGTGGCGCGCGCCTGGTCGAGGGGCCTGAGGAGGTGTTCGAGGCTGCGGACTTGATCGTGAAGGTCAAGGAGCCGGTCCCTGAGGAGTACGACCGCTTCCGGGAGGGGCAGCAGCTCTTCACCTACCTGCACCTCGCGGCGGACAAGGGGCTCACCGAGTTCCTGATGGAGAAGAAGATCGACGCGATAGCCTACGAGACCGTCGAGTTGCCCGACGGGAGCTTGCCGCTCCTCACGCCGATGAGCGAGGTGGCGGGAAGGATGGCCGTGCAGGCGGCGGCGCACCATCTGGAGAGCCCGAACGGTGGGGCGGGGTTGTTGCTCGGGGGCGTGCCGGGGACGCCGGCGGCGAAGGTCACGATCATCGGCGGGGGCATCTCGGGGACCGAGGCGGCGAAGATAGCTCTGGGTATGCGGGCCATAGTCAGGGTACTCGACATCAACCCCAAGAGGCTCGCCTACCTCTCGGACATCTTCGAGGGGCGGGTGGACCTCGTGATCCCGAACCGGGCCAGGACCGCCTCTTACGTGGCTGAGTCAGACGTCGTGATAGGGGCTGTGCTCGTGGCGGGGGCCAAGGCGCCCAAGCTTGTCTCCAGGGAGATGATAGCGAGCATGAGGCCTGGTTCTGTGGTGGCGGACATCGCCATCGACCAGGGCGGCTGCTTCGAGACCTCGCGTCCGACGACGCACTCGGAGCCGACGTACGTGGAGGAGGGCGTCGTCCACTACTGCGTGGCGAACATTCCGGGTGCCGTGGCGAGGACGTCGACGCTCGCGCTCACGAGCGTGACGCTGCCGTACCTGATCAGGATCGCCGACGAGGGCATCGAGGGCGCCTCCGCCGCCGACCCGAACCTGGCGAAGGGCCTCTCGACGCTTGGCGGGGAGCTCGTGCACGGTCCGGTCGCCGAGGCCCACGGCCTGCCGTACACGGACCCCCAGAAGTTCCTCAGCGGGACGCGCTAGGCCGGGGCGCATCCTTCACTACCCCTGGTTGTGCGGGGAACGGGCGTAGCATGTAAGCTGCGCCGTAGGGGACGACGCCGACGAAGGGGGAAGCATGGCCGAGGCGACCGCGGGTGAGAAGACCCAGGAGGGGCAGGGCAAGCTTCAGGCTGGCCTGAAGCGGCGGCACATGACCATGATCT
>CADCUT010000198.1:0-3266 GCA_902805975.1 uncultured Rubrobacteraceae bacterium
ACGAGGGCAAGATCCCCGGTGTTACGAAAGCGAGTTGGTAGAGAGAGATGACGGTCACAGATCCCATAGCGGATTTCCTGACCCGCATCCGCAACGCCCACATGGCGAAGCAGGACGTGGTCCGGATCCCGCACTCGAAGATGAAGGCGGAGATAGCGCGCATCCTCCTCCAGGAGGGCTACGTGCAGGAGGTCTCCGAGCAGGGCACCGGCGTGGACAAGCGCCTCGTCATCGGCCTGAAGTACGGCCCCGACGGCCGCCGCGGCATAACGGGCCTCAGGCGCATGAGCCGTCCGGGGCGCCGGGTGTACCGCAAGCAGACGAACATACCCCGCGTGCTCGACGGGCTGGGCGTGGCGATACTCTCGACCTCGCAGGGGGTCCTGACCGACCACCAGGCCCGCCGGCAGGGTATCGGGGGCGAAGTCCTGTGCTTCGTCTACTAGGGAGGTCGTGAGAGATGTCGAGAATCGGTAAAGCCCCGGTAGAGCTCCCCGGCGGCGTGAACGTCGAGCTCTCGGACCGGACCATAAAGGTGACGGGACCTAGGGGCGAGCTGACCGTGCCCGTGGGCCAGGGCGTCCGGGTCGAGCAGGAGGACGGGAACCTCGTCGTCCAGCGCAACTCCGACGCGCCGCCGAACAGGGCGATGCACGGGCTCACGCGCTCCCTGCTACAGAACGCCGTTACAGGCGTGACGGACGGGTTCACGAGGACGCTGAACATAGCGGGCGTCGGGTACAGGGCCGCGCTGCAGGGGCGGGACATCAACCTTCAGGTCGGGTACTCGCACCCCGTGGCGATCGCGCCGCGGGAGGGCATCGAATTCGAGGTGCCGAACGCGACGACGATCATCGTCCGCGGCAACGACAAGCAGCAGGTCGGCCAGATGGCGGCGGAGATCCGGAAGGTTCGCCCGCCCGAGCCGTACAAGGGCAAGGGCATCCGCTACAGCGACGAGCAGGTCCGCCGCAAGGTCGGCAAGGCCGGATAGGGGAGTATCTATGGCAGTTCTTCAGAAGCGGGCCCACAGGGAGAAGCGGCGCAAGCGCGTCCGGCGCAAGGTCGTCGGCACCGCCGAGCGCCCGCGCCTCTCGGTCTACCGCTCGAACGTACACATCTACGCCCAGCTTATCGACGACGACGCGGCCCGTACCCTCGGGGCGGCCGACTCCCGCGAGATAGGGGAGGCCGAGAGCCGCAAGGACGCGGCCCGCAAGGTCGGGGAACTCATCGCGAGGAAGGCTCAAGAGGCCGGCATCGAGGTGGCGGTCTTTGACCGGGGCGGCAACAAATACCACGGCCGCATCGCGGCGCTCGCCGAGGGCGCTCGCGAGGGCGGCCTCAAGCTCTAATTCAGGAGGACTAGGTTTTGGGTCGAGGCAGAGGAAATAACAGGGGCGGCGCCCCGGGCGGGCCGGGAGGCCCTCCCGGCCAGGGCGGCCGCGGCCCCGGCGGTCCCGGCGGGCGCGGGCGTGACAACCGCGGCGGCGGAGGCCGTGGCGGTGGCCGCGGGCAGCGCGACAGCGAGTTCCAGGACAGGGTCGTCGAGATCCGGCGCGTCGCCAAGGTCGTCAAAGGCGGCCGCAGGTTCAACTTCAGCGCGCTCGTGGTCGTCGGAGACGGCAAGGGGAGGGTGGGAGCCGGGCTCGGCAAGGCGAACACCGTGCCGGCCGCCATCCAGAAGGGCCAGGACCGGGCCAAGCGGAACATGTTCCAGGTCCCGATGCGCAACACCACGATCCCCCACGGGGTCATCGGCAAGTTCGAGAGCTCGGACGTGCTGCTCAAGCCAGCCTCCGAAGGTACGGGGGTTATCGCGGGCGGCGGGGTTCGGGCCGTACTAGAGCTCGCCGGCATCAAGGACGTGCTGACGAAGGCGCTGGGCTCGACCACGTCGGTCAACCTGGTCCAGGCCACGGTGGAGGGCCTCCAGAGGCTCCGCACCAAGGCCGACATCGAGCAGGCGCGGGGGGTGAAGATCACGTCATGAGCCCCCTGAAGGTTACTCAGCTAAAGAGCGTCATCGGCCAGAAGGGCGACCAGAAGCGGACGGTCAAGGCCCTTGGCCTGAAGCGGATCAGGGACTCGCGCGTCCACGGGGACACGCCCCAGATAAGGGGCATGCTCCACAAGGTGCGCCACCTGGTCCATGTCGAGGAGGTGCAGGAGTAATGAGGCTCAACGACATAGGCCCGGCCCCCGGCTCCACGCGCGAACGCAAGCGCGTCGGCCGCGGTATCGGCTCGGGGAAGGGCAAGACCAGCGGCCGCGGCCACAAGGGCGCCGGCGCCCGCTCGGGCTCGACGACCCACGCCGCCTACGAGGGCGGCCAGATGCCGCTTCAGCGCCGCCTGCCGCGCCTCAAGGGCGAGGCCCGCGGAAGGCATACTGTGGCGCGTCCCGTCAACTACGCGCCGGTCAACATATCGGACCTCGAAGGGGTAGGCGGTGATACGATAGGGCCGGACGAGCTGCGGGCCGCCGGGCTCGTCAGGAAGAAGGCGAAGCTCGTCAAGATCCTCGGCAACGGCGAGGTCGGGCGGGCCGTCACGGTCAGGGCCCACGCCTTCTCCGAGACGGCGAGGCAGAAGATAGAGGCGGGCGGCGGAAGCGTAGAGGTACTGGAGCGCTAACATGCTGGGATCCCTTGCCAACGCCTGGAAAGTCCCCGAGCTACGCCAGAGGCTTCTGTTCACGGCCATGATCCTGGCCCTTTACAGGCTCGGCGCGTACATACCCCTGCCCGGGATCAGCCCGTCCGTGCTCGGCGGGGCCGGACCCGGCGGCACCAACGCCGTGGCGGGGCTCTTCTCGGCGTTTACCGGCGGGGCCTTCAACAACTACGCCATCTTCTCCCTCGGCATCATGCCGTACATCACGGCGGCCATCGTCATGCAGCTCATGACGGTGGCGATACCCCGGCTGCAGGAACTCTCCAAGGAGGGCGAGCAGGGGCAGCAGAAGATCACGCAGTACACGAGGTACTTCACGCTGGCGCTGGCGCTGGTCCAGTCGACGGCCATGGTCTTCTACTTCAGGGCACCCGCCGGCGGGGGTGCCTTGGCGGGCGCCAGCATCCTGCAGGTGGTCGTCGTCATCTTTACGCTGACGACGGGCGTCATGATCACGATGTGGATGGGTGAGCTCATAAGCCAGAGGGGCCTCGGGAACGGGATCTCCCTGATCATCACCGCCTCCATCCTCTCGCAGGCGCCGCAGGCCATCCGGGCGCTTATAGAGAACGGCAGCATCCTGGTGATGGT
>CADCUT010000198.1:3276-5566 GCA_902805975.1 uncultured Rubrobacteraceae bacterium
TACCGATCACCTACGCCAAGCGACAGGTCGGGCGCAGGATGAGCCAGGGCGGGACGACGTACCTGCCCCTGAAGGTGAACATGGCCGGGGTCATCCCGATCATCTTCGCCTCCTCCCTGCTCCTGTTCCCGGTCGTGCTGGCCCAGTTCGCCGGGCAGGGCGACCCGGACTCGTTCCTGAGCCGGCTCTCCCGCTTCTTCGACCCGAGCAGCGCGCCTTACCTGATCCTGTACGCGCTGCTCATCGTCATGTTCACGTACTTCTACACGGCGGTGCAGTTCAATCCCGTCGAGCACGCGGACAACCTCAAGAAGAGCGGCGGGTACGTGCCTGGCATCCGGCCGGGGCAGCAGACCGCGCTCTACCTCAACAACGTGCTCACCAGGATCACGCTCTTCGGGGCGATCTTCCTCGCGCTGGTGGCGGTGGTCCCGTACATCATCTCGCCGGCCCTGGGCCTCGGCGACACGATACTGCTGGGCGGCACGTCGATGCTGATCGTGGTCGGCGTCTCGCTCGACACGGTCCGCCAGCTGGAGAGCCAGCTCATGATGCGCAACTACGAAGGGTTCTTGAAGAAACGATGAAGATCATCCTCCTGGGCCCGCAAGGGGCCGGTAAAGGCACGCAGGCGCAGCGACTCTCCAAGAAGACGGGGGCGAAGCACATCTCGACCGGGGATATCGTCCGCGCCGAGATAAAGTCCGGATCCGAACTCGGCCGGAAGGTGCAGGACTTCAACGACCGCGGGGAGCTCGTCCCTGACGAGATCATCGTCGAGATGGCGAAACCCTACCTCGACGACGCGGACGCCTGGCTACTCGACGGCTTCCCCCGCAACGAGGCCCAGGCCAGGGCCCTCGACGCCGCACTGAAAGACCTCGGCATCGAGCTCGACGCGGCGGTGGCCCTCGAAGCCCCGGACGACGAGCTTGTTACGCGGCTCTCCGGCCGCCGGACGAGCGACGCTACGGGGCGCGTCTACCACGTCGAGCACGACCCGCCGCCGGAGGAATCCGAGGAGGACCCGGGACCCTTCGTGCAGCGCAAGGACGACACCGAAGAGGCGATCCGGCGCAGGCTGGACATCTACCACGAGCAGACGGAGCCGCTGAAGGACTACTACGAGGAGCGAGGCCTGCTGACCACCGTGGACGCCAGAAAGTCCATCCCGGAGGTAACCGAGGAGATCCTGGCGGCCGTCGGCGAGGACGAGGCTTGATCGTCCGCAAGAGCAAGGCGGAGCTCGCGGCGATGCGCGAGGGCGGTGAGATCACGGCCGCCTGCCTGAGGATGCTCTCCGAGAACGCCAAACCCGGCGTCACGACCGGCGACCTCGACCGGATGGCCGAGGACTTTATCCGCTCCCACGGCGGCACCCCGGAGTTCAAGGGATACCCCGGAGGCCCCGGCGCGCCCGACTTTCCAGGCTCGATCTGCGCCTCCCCGAACGCCATGATCGTCCACGGCGTCCCGGGACCGTATGAGCTAAAGGACGGCGACATACTCTCCATCGACGTCGGCGTTCGCTACAAGGGCTTCGTCACCGACTCGGCCATCACGGTCGCCGTCGGCGAGGTGCCGGAGAAGACCAAGGGTTTGCTGAAGATCACCCAGGAGTGCCTGGCGGCGGCGACCGACGCCATGCGGGCCGGGAACAGGCTCGGGGACGTCGGGCACGCGATACAGTCCGTCGCGGAGGCCAAGGGCTACGGGGTGGTTCGAGATCTCGTCTCCCACGGGGTCGGGCGGGACATGCACGAGGACCCGCAGATCCCGAACTACGGCAAGAGGGGTACTGGGGTCCGCCTCATGCCCGGCATGACGTTTGCCATAGAGCCCATGATCACCCTCGGCGACTACGAGATAGACCTGGACCAGCGGGACAAGTGGTCGATCTACACCGCCGACCGCTCCCTCTCCGCCCACTTCGAGCATACAATCGCCGTGACGGAGAACGGCCCCTGGGTCCTGACACAGAACGGCGGCTCCGGCGGGTAGAAGGGGCGCGGGCGCGGTGTGAGAAGCCAGGCCGGCGTGATAAGATATGCGTTTGGCTCCAGTCATTTTGTAACCGGTAAGAAAGAAGAGGTTCTTGGCCAAAGAAGACGTTATAGAAGTAGAGGGTGCCGTAACCGAGGCGCTGCCGAACACGCAGTTCCGGGTCGAGCTTGACAACGGGCACAACGTGTTGGCGCACATCTCCGGGAAGATGCGGATGAACTACATCCGGATACTTCCGGGCGATCGGGTGAAGGTTGAGTTGAGCCCCTACGACTTGAGCCGGGGA
>CADCUT010000199.1 GCA_902805975.1 uncultured Rubrobacteraceae bacterium
GAGGGGGCTCAAGGGAGTGGGAGATGAGCTCCCCGTCCCACGCCACCCCGTGCTCGTGGAGGATCTGCGCGGCGCCGGCGGGCGAGGGTACCTTGCGCACCCACGCCACCGTGCCGGCCGAGCGGTCGTGGATCAGCCAGCCGCGCTCGGGCAGCAGAGGGTGGGGGCCCACGCGCAGCCTCCCGGCCATCCCGCACGCCGGGGCTCTCGTGGGCTCGCCGTCCGCCAGCGTGCCGCCGGCATCGTCGGGGCGCCAGCCGCCCTCGGCGACGTCCCGCCTACCTAGCTCGTCCACGAGCCCCCCGCGCTCCCCCTCCAGGTTGCTAGCGCGGGTCCGCCTGGCCTCTAGGACGGCCTCGGTCTCCGCCACACCCTCCCTCCGGTGGCGCTCCTCGGTCTGCCACTCGAGGAGCTTCGCCGCCGCGAGCTCCTCTTCCACCCGGCCGAGTTCCTCCCGGACCTGGTGTGTGCTTCGTCCGTCCATGCCCTTCCCTTCCAGCGCCGGCCCCCACGGGGCCGGGCGTTCGGAGTACACGGGATGTTGGTATCGCACCCGGCCGGCCGGTTAAACCCCGCCGCGGCGAAGATGGCCCGAAGGGTGCACGCCCGTGGCGGCGGTCGGAAGTCGACGGGGCGGGGCAGCGAAACGGGCCGGCGCCCCCTCCTAGGTCCGCCCGCCCGTTTCGCCCACGCATTGTCGCAGGAGGCCGGGGACGCGTCCATGCATATTCCGGGCCATCCTCGCCTCTCAGGCGGGAAGGGGCAAGAGAAGGGCCCGGCGGGCCAAGGAGGGGGGTGATACGGGCCGCCGGGCCCGCAAATATTCTACCACCCGGTCGGTCGTGCCCCCACAGTGAAGGTCAGGAGGCGAGGGCGACGAGCACGCGGCTCTGGATGGCGAGCAGGGCGCTTAGCCTCAGCAAATCTTCTGAGATCCCCGCACCCGGCCCGGACTCGGCCACGCCCCTCACCTGCCCGCTTAAAATCCCCAGCAGCGCACCCGTGACGGCCGGATCCCGCACTCCGCCGGAGAGCCCGAGCCTGAGCTCCGAGAGGGTCCCGGCGACGGGCAGGAGCTCGGGGCGACCTGGAGGCGGGCAACGCCGCCTGGGCGCCCATCCGCTGCGTGCCCGCCTCCAGGTCGCCCACGGTGGTGCGCAGGGCCGAGCCCACCTCGTCGGGCATGATCGAGGCCACGTCAGCCCTGCGCCCGTAGGGGCGGGGCCCCTGCGGGGTCCTCCTCTGGGTCAGCGGGGGTCGCCTCCGAGCGGCTCACGGCCTCGGCCTCCCCGCGCACGAGCAGCGCGGCCACCCTCAGCTCCCCGGCACGCGGGCGCGTGCCGGAGGCCCCGCCGTCGATCCCAAGCTCCCTCGCGTCTTCTGCAAGCTACCTCTTTGGAGGTACGAAGATGAGGAGCAAGACGAAGGCCCGCTTCGCCGCGGGCGTCACCGTGGCGGCCCTGTCAGCCGGGGTCATCGCCCCCGCGGCGCTCGCGCAGGACGTCGAGGACGTTAGCGTCCTCAACGACGCCGCCGACGTGGAGGAGACGCTGAACGGCAACGACCTGATCAGCGGCAACGACACGCTGAACGGCAACGATGTCCGGGCGGCCAACGGCAACAGGGTCGCAGCGGACGTGAGCGCCGACGGCAACAGGGTGGACGCCTCCGACGCGGTGGAGGCCGCGGACACGGTGGACGGCGGCATCCTGGGTCTCGAGTAGGGGCCAAGGGCGCACAACCCGCCGGCGGGGCCGACCGCCCACGCCGGCTGACCTTCTCTCGCGGGGGGCCGGGGCGATAGTGCCCCGGCCCCTCCGCGTCCCGCGCAGCCGGGCCCCGGGGGACGGCCCGAGCATGTACGCCCCCGGGCGGATAGGATGGTCCCGCATGGATGACCCCGTGACCCGCTACGAGGAGGCCGTCGAGGCGCTGGTCCGCGACCCCTCCCCGGAGAACGACCTGGCCGCCTCTCGGGCGCACTACGACTGCGCGTGCTACGTGTGGCTCGCGCCGTGGTGGATCGGGTGGTACCGGGAGAGGCGACTGGGGCGGGCGGTGCGCCGCCACCTGGAGGCCGGGGGCCGGATAAGGCTGCCGCGGGGTTAGCCGGTCACGCGTCCACCCCCCGAACCGGGCAGGCCGGGGCTGCGCGGACTTCCTAGAACCCCCTCAAGGCGAAGTTAGCACAACACTTCTTCCACGCACTCCGGTCAATAACGTAGGATAGAGGGAGGATGATGCGCTTGTGGATCGTTGCCGCGGTGGTCGCCTTCGGGTTGGCTGCCTTGCTGGGGGGGTGCGCCAGAAGCCCGACCGCGGATCGGAGCCCCGAAGGCGGAGCATCCGGCGGCTCCGCCGAGCGCGGTCACGAAGAAGGCAACGAAGCCACCCGGCCCGTCTACGATGGCGGCCCGTGCGGGCCGGTCGACGCGATGGGTATGATCACCGCCGACTACGCCTTCGACCCCTCCGACGACCGCAACCTCGTCGGGTTCGCGGACAACGTCTTCCTCGGGCGTGTTCTAAATGTTGAGGACACCGTTTCCACCAGCGACACGTCTACGCCTCCGGAGGATCCACGGAGCACCTTCGCAGTGGAGGTCTCGGAGAACGTGAAGGGGAGCCTTAAAGGCACGGTGAGGGTGGCCCAAGACGGCGGTTGCGTGGAGTACCGGGCCGACGGGGACTATCCCGAACAGGGGATACGCGAAGGCGAGCGGGTGCGGGCGCTGACGCTCGTTGACGGGGACTCGCTGCTCGAGCGCGGGGAGGAGTATCTGCTCCTCACCCGCCTCGACGAACGGCACCGCTGGCACCAGATAGCGATGGCGCCCTCGGGCAACATACGGATCGAGAACGAGAAGCACCGCGAGGCCCTCGTGCGGCGGTTCGAGAGGGCCGAGAAGAATCAGGTGGACCCCACCCGCCGTCACTAACTTCGGAGAATGAGCCTTCCACGCACTCCGGTGAATAGGGGCAAGAGAAAGGGCCAGTGCACGACGCCCCGGCCCAAAGACAACATTCGGCTGCTCGCAGGAAGGTACGCAAGGTGTCCCACCCTACTCCGGGCAGAACGCCACCACGGTGAACCCCTTGTCCTCAAGCTCCCCCGCGCTGTTGCGCGTGATAACCTGGATCCTGTTTGCGCTACGGGCCCCCTGCGCAGTGGCCGCTTCTCCACCTGGCGGCGGAGAGTTACTCGAAGAACTTAACTGGGCGATGGACGCGCAGGGATCGAGGTTTCCTATGCCAGGGAAGGTGACGTCGTACCGACCGGTAGCGAGCTTTTCGCTCGACACACCGGGAAGAGTCGGGTGGGCATAGTTCGTGCTTGCCACCGTTCCGTCAGCCTCCACCATAGCCCACAGCACGGTCCGATCCGCGAGCTTGTCCGGGGTAATCGCGCCTCCGGCGATGGCAGGGTTCGGGTAGTTCCCGGTCAGCTCCCCGCCCGCCGCCGCGTTTGCCCCCTGGAAGTCGGCCTCGCTCTTGCCGTCTAGTTGATCGGCGTTCAGGTTAGCCACCTTGGCGGAGGAGTCGACCGCCAGCGGAGGCTGCCCCTCGCCCACCTTCAGGCTCAGGGCCGGCCCCTCGCCCCTGTTGATCAGCTTGCTCGCCAGCGTCGCCACGTTCCTCTTGCCCAGCAAGAAAGGCTTGCCGTCCGCCCCCATGGCAGTTGTGGCCGCCCCGAAGACCAGCGCCAGTATCACGGCGAGGCCCACCATAAAGACCGTGGCCCTGCCCACCCACATCACCTTGCTCGCCGCGCTCCTGATCATGCCCCGTGCTCCTTGTCCTGGGTTAGGCCGGGAGGGGTGCCCCCGGCCCGCATCCGTGCCTCTTGTAAGAGGTCCCGTACCCCTACCTGATCTGCCTCAGAAGCCCGGCCGCCTCCGCCTGCTCGGCCTCCTTGACCGTGTCGATGGCCGACAGGTCCGTCCCCGACTCGCCCCGCGCTTCCTCGATGGCAAAGTCCGTGGGCGGCTGGCCGGGTCCGGGGAGTACCGGGCCGAAGGCGATGTACACCATCTCGCAGTTCGGGGCGAATATGTCCTCCCCGCCCTGCGGCGTAGTGGTGTCGTCCTCGTCGATGCCGGCCACGTCCTCTCCCGTCCCACAGTCGATGCGGTCGTTGAGTTGCCTGTCGATGGCGTTGGCGAAGTCGTCGCCGGGGCCGCCGAAGAGCTCGTCTTGGCCCAGGCCGCTCTGCAGCCGGTCGTCGCCCTTGCCGCCATGGACGTCGTCCCTGCCGTTGTCGCCGTCGAGCCGGTCGGCGCCGCCCCTGCCGAAGATCGAGTCGTTGCCGGTGCTTCCCAATATGACGTCCTTGCCGTTGGTGCCCACCAGGCGGTTGTCGCCGCCATCGCCCACTATGCGATCCGCCAGCGCCGCCCCCGAGGCGGCCACCATGGCAAGCGCCATCACCGCCACCAGAAGTATCGTCCTTCGCATCCCTGCCTCCATTCCTTTGGCGGGGCAGAAGAAGGAAGGTGTCAGAACCCCGGCCCCACGTACGTATCAGGAGTAGCTTAAAGGCGGGGTACGGCGGGGCGCATCCCGCAAATGGGCTAGATCTGCCCGTTTTTCCGGCGAACTTCCGAGAACCCCCTACGCCCGAAGTTCCGGGAATCATCCTTCCATGCACTCCGGTGAATAGGGTGGGGAGTTTTAGGGTACCCGTAGAGGATCGTGCCTACTGTCGGTTCAGCCGAGGTCCTCGTCTTCCTGGTCTTGGCCGCCCTTGTCATCTACTTCGCGCTGCGAAGGCGAGTGCCGACTGGGATCCTGATCCTCCTCGTCCTAGTGCTCTCACCGATTGTCGCCGTTGCCCTGGCGACCTTCGTGGGCGCGGTTTTGTCAGTCGCCTCTGGCGGGTGAGCAAGATGCGCCGGTCGCATCGTAGAACGAGAACTTCCTAGACCCCCCTCAGGCCGAAGTTCGGAGAATGATCCTTCCACGTACTCGGATGAATAAGGGCGTAGGATGGTCCGGCGTGGGACCGAGGCTGACCAAGAGCGCGTACGAAGGAGCGGTATTGGCGTCGCTGCGCCGGTACCTGATCGAGCAGGACCCCGGGCTTCGCTACGACGGGAAGATCACGGTAGAAGAGGTTCGTCTGGACACCTCCGGGTCCGTACACATGTTGGAGATACTCTTTCGCGACGACGCTCGACCTCGGTGCCTGTTCGGTTGGCGCTTCCCGGCCACGGAGGCGGACGCAGACGCGTTGGAGGGTGTCGAGCATCCCGCCCTATGGGAGGAAGGCGTTCGCGGACCGGAGCAGGCGGACGTGTGGGCGAACGCGATCGTCAGTACGAATCTCGAGGAGGAGGTAGAGGCGGAGGGCTACGGGCTGCCGGCCGAGTGCGATCCCGATGGCGTAACGTGGTTTGGGGACTACCTGCCGTAGTCGGTCAAGGGGCGAGGGACGAACTTCGGAGAACCCCCTACAGCCGAAGTTCGGAGAACGATCCTTCCACGCACTCGGGTGAATAATGGGGACGGTCGGTCCCGCAGCCGCCGATCTCCG
>CADCUT010000200.1 GCA_902805975.1 uncultured Rubrobacteraceae bacterium
GTCGCGGGCTTCGCCCCGGATGAGGGCGAGAACATCGGGGAACTCTCGGCCCGCTACCCCGGCGCCACCCTCGGCGAGACCCTCTGGACCGTCCCGCTCTCCGACGGGAGCAACGACCTGTACATTCGCCAGGATCTCTACCACCAGCAGTTCGCGGAGGACGTCCCCGCCGGGAAGACCGACCTGATGGCCGTGGGCCAGCGGCCGCTGCGGGACGCCGCGGTGAACGGGGCCTCCGGGTCCCCTGCCTGGAAGTCGGTACCATCCTGGTTCGTGTTCGGGGAGCTCGACAAAAATATCCCCGCGGCGGCACACCGCTTCATGGCCGAGCGCGCAGGGGCTCGGGAGACAGTGGAGATCGAGGGCGCCTCCCACGCGGTGGGCGTCTCCCACCCCGAGGAGGTGGCCGACATCATCCTCCGCGCGGCCAGGGACGTCGAGTAGACCGCCGGCGAACTTAAGGAGCGGCTCTCATGTTCGAAGGCTTCCGGACGGAGACGGTGGACGTTGGCGGCGCACGCATACGGGCGCGGGTGGGGGGCCAGGGCCCGCCGCTCCTGCTCCTCCACGGCAGCCCTCAGACGCTCGCCATGTGGCACCTCGTGGCGCCGAAGCTGACAGACGACTTCACGGTGGTGGCCACGGACCTTCGCGGCTACGGCGACTCCTCAAAGCCCGTCTCGGACGAGGAACATACCCCGTACTCCAAACGAACGATGGCCGAAGATCAGGTCTCGGTGATGCGCCACTTCGGCTTCGAGCGCTTTGCCCTGTGCGGTCACGACCGTGGCGGTAGGGTCGGCTACCGCATGGCCCTCGACCACCCCGGGGTCGTCACAAAGCTGGCGGTCCTTGACATCATCCCCACCTGGGAGGCTTTCTCGCGGGCGGACATGGCGTTCGGGATGGGCTACTGGCACTGGTTCTTCCTCGCCCAGCCGTTCGACCTGCCAGAGCGCCTGCTCGCCGCCGAGCCGGAGAAGGCGCTCTTCAGGGGCGGCAGCGAGGCCATCGCCCCCGAAGCCATGGAAGAGTACGTGCGCTGCCTGCGCAACCCCGAGACCATCCAAGCCACCTGCGAGGACTACCGCGCCGCAGCCACCCTCGACTACGAGCACGACGCCGAGGACAGGGAGGCGGGCCGGCGCATAACCTGCCCCCTGCTTGCTCTGTGGGGCAGCCGGGGGTTCCTGGAGGGGCACTACGACGTGCTTGCGGTCTGGCGCGGGTGGGCCGACGACGTGGACGGGCGGGCCATAGACTCCGGCCACTACATCCCTGAGGAGGCGCCGGAGGAGACGCTGGCGGAGGTGCGGGAGTTCTTCGGAGAAGGAGAGCTCAGATGACAACCGAGCCAGAGGGCACCCAGTCCTCCGCGCCCGCCGCATTCAAGCGGACGGAGCTGCAGCGCTTCCCCTCGCCGATCTCCGGCTGGGAGATAGTTCAGTCCCTTGCCGAGATCCCCGAGGGCGTCGCTTCAGGCCGGCACAGCCATCCTGGGGGTCCCGAGGTCGGGTACATCGCGAGGGGCGACGTGGCCATGGAGTTCGACGACCGCCCGACCCTCACCCTTCGTACCGGCGACCCGTTCATGATCCCGCCGGGCGTGATCCACAACGCGCGGAACATCGGGACCGTCACCACGAAGATGCTCTCCACCTACGTGGTGGACGAGGCGCAACCCCTCGCGACCCTCTTCGACGAGTGAATTCCCGAGCAGAGAGGAGGCACAGATCTAGAGAGTAGAGCGCCGCGAAGCGTCGGACCGAAGCGACGGCGACTTTGTCGATCGTCGCCCTTTAGCCCAACTCAGGCCGTCCGCGCGAAGCGGGGGCGGCCCCCTCGACAAGGAGAAAGCAATGAGCGCAATCCCGCAAGACGGTTCCCGGCCCACCGTAGTCCTCGTGCACGGAGCGTTCGCCGACTCTTCCGGCTGGAACGACGTGGTCGAGCTGCTGCACACCGAAGGGGTGCAGGTCACCGCCCCGGCCAACCCGCTGCGCGGTATATCCATCGACGCCGCCTATATCGCCAGCTTCCTCGGCCAGGTCCCCGGCCCGGTCGTCGCCGTCGGGCACTCCTACGGGGGTGCTGTGATCTCCAACGCCGCCACCGACGCCGAGAACGTCGTCGGCCTGGTCTACGTCGCCGCCTTCGCCCCGGACGAGGGCGAGACCCTGGGCGGCATCGAGCAGGACTCCAAGGACAGCGTCCTGAACTCGGCCCTGACGCAGCTCCAGTACCCGACCGGGCAGGGCGGGGAGACGGCGGTGGAGTTCGCGATAGATCCCGCGCAGTTCCACGACGCCTTCGCCGCCGACCTGCCCCCCGCGCAGGCCGCCGTGATGGCCGCCACCCAGCGCCCCGTCGCCGAGCTCGCGTTCTCCACGCCGAACGGGCCGCCGGCATGGAAGAGGCTGCCGTCCTGGGCGGTGGTCCCGACCGGCGACAGGGCGGCCGGCTCGGACGTCGTCCGTTCGATGGCCGAGCGGGCGGGGGCGACGATAACCGAGGTCGAGGGATCGCACGTGATCATGATCTCCCAGCCGCAGGCTGTCGCGGACGTCATACTGACGGCGGTCGCGGCCGTCGGTTAATGAGACCCCGAGGGAGGCCTTTGAGCGTGCCGCGATAGCGTGAAGCGGCACACCTTGCACCGCTGGGAGCTAGGCCCGCACCCGGGTCCGTAAGTCAACCCAAGAAGGAGGCAAAAGGATGAACGACTTTGCCGACGTTCTCGAGGAGGCCGAGCTCCAGGCGGGCGGGATGCGCGCCGTGGACGTAGACGGGGTCCGCGTGCTTGTGAGCCGCTCCGAAGACGGAGGGGTGTGCGCCATAGCCAATCGGTGCACCCACGTGGGAGGCCCGCTAGACGAGGGCGAGCGCGACGGAAACGTGGTCACCTGTCCCTGGCACGGTTCCCGGTTCGACCTGTGCTCCGGGGAGGTGCTGCACGGCCCGGCCAGGGAGCCCCAGCGTCGCTTCGAGGCCCGCCTTCGCGAAGGAAGGGTGGAGGTGCGCGTGTCCTAACGGCCTTTCTCGCCAGGAGATCCGACCAGAAAGGACGAGCCACGATGGCTTACGAGTTGCCGGAACTACCGTACGGCTACGACGCCCTGGAGCCGTACATCGACGAGGAGACGATGCGCCTGCACCACGACAAGCACCACAACACCTACGTCACCAACCTCAACGCGGCGCTTGCGAAGCACCCGGAGGCCGACCCCGGCAACGTGGACGTCCTGATCTCCGAGCTAGACGCGGTGCCCGAAGACATCCGCACCGCCGTCCGCAATAACGGCGGCGGTCATGCCAACCACTCGATGTTCTGGCAGATGCTGGCCCCGAACAGCGGGGTGGGCGGCGACGAGGACCTCGGCGAGGACCTCGGCGAGGGCCTCGCGGAGGCCGTCACCTGGGGTTTCGGCTCGCTCGATAGCCTCAAGGAGCAGCTCACCGCCGCCGCGGCGCCCGGCGCCCTGTTCGGCTCGGGCTGGGCGTGGCTGATCGTCAACCCCGACCGCTCGCTCTCGATCGAGGCGACGGCCAACCAGGACTCGCCGCTCATGGAAGGCAAGACCCCCATCCTGGGGATCGACGTGTGGGAGCACGCCTACTACCTCAAGTACCAAAACCGCCGCCTGGAGTACATAAACGAACTCTGGAACGTGGTGAGTTGGGGCGAGATCGCGAGGCGGTACGAGGCGGGACATTCCTGATGGCTATCGGGCGCTCCAACGGCTCTCAAACCGGCCGCGAGACGAGCCCGGCATCAAGGCGTCCCGGCGGCGGTCCTGCCCCGGCGGCGGTTCTCGGAAAGGAGCGTGGGACGGTGGCGCGGAGCGAGATCATGCAGAAGATCGAGCACCTCTCGGAGGAGAGGGAGAGGCTCTTGGTACGCGAAGGGACCCACCGCGCGGGTGCGGGCGACCACCGGAGGCTCGCGGATATAGACCATGCTCTAGGCGTGCTGTGGGATCTCAGGCGGCGGGAGCTCGCCGGCGAGTACGTGGGGCTGGACGAGGACTTCCTGGATCGCTACGTAGTGAGCCCCGGGGACGACGCCCCAAATGATTACAGGTGGGCGAGGTAGCGTCCCCAGGCTAAAGAGGGTGCGAGGACGCGACACGATAGATCTACCGCGTTTCCAAAGAGCCAGGGTAAAGGCAAATTGTAGAGGAGGCAAAACTATGGGCGAAGGGTTTATCTCCCGCGGCTTCGGCGGCCGCCGCAGGCGGCCTGATGACTCGCGGCTGCCCCCGGGCCAGTATCTGGTGGATGGTTTCCCAGTCCTCTCCGCGGGTCCCACGCCCCTCACCCCCCTGGAGCAGTGGGACTTCACGCTGGTCGGAGAGGTGGACGAGCCGAAGCGGTGGTCCTGGGAGGAGTTCGGGCAACTGCCCTCAGAAGAGATCACCACAGACATTCACTGCGTCACCAAGTGGTCGAAGTTCGATACCAGGTGGGAGGGTGTCTCGGTGGATACCCTGCTCGAGGGCGTCGAGACTTCCGCGGAGTACATCACGGCCTACTGCGACGGCGGCTACACGACCAACCTTGCCCTCGAAGACGTGACAGGTGGCAAGGCGTGGGTGGCCTTCGCCTACGATGGGGAGCCGCTTGAGCCCGTGCACGGGGGGCCTGCCCGGCTTCTCGTCCCCCACCTCTACTTCTGGAAGAGCGCCAAGTGGGTCAGGGGCCTCAGGCTCGCAACACAGAACGAGCCCGGCTTCTGGGAATCGCTCGGCTACCACAACTTCGGGGACCCGTGGCGCGAACAGCGCTACTGGGGGGACTGAGGCGTTGGTCGCGCGCCTGTACAGGACCCTATGGCGGATCGGGGAGGTGGTAGGGGTGGTGTCCGAGACGCCGAGGACCAAGAGCCTGGTCCTGGACGTCCCCGGCTGGGAGGGCCACAAGGCTGGCCAGCACGTTGACGTTCGGCTGACCGCCCCCGACGGTTACCAGACCCAGAGAAGCTACTCCATAGCCTCCGCGCCCGAGGACGAAAGGGTCGTGCTTACGGTGGACCGCCTCGATGACGGCGAGGTGTCCACTTACCTCACCGACGTGGTGACGGCGGGGGACAGGCTCGAGCTAAGGGGGCCGATCGGGGGCTACTTTACCTGGGAAGAGGGAGACGGCGGCCCCCTCTTCCTGGTCGGTGGGGGCTCGGGGGTCGTGCCGCTGATGGCCATGACCCGCCACAGGGCGACCTCAGGCAGCGATGTGCCCACCCGACTGCTCCTCTCCTTTCGTTCTCACGAGGAGATCATCTACCGCGAGGAGCTGGAGGATCTCGCAGCACACGACGGCTCGCTGGAGGTCTTCTACACCCTGACCCGCGCCAGGCCGCAAGGCTGGACCGGATACCACAGACGCATCGACGCCCGGATGCTGGAGGAGGTCTCCTGGGGCCCGCACGAGAGCCCCCTCGCCTTCGTGTGCGGTCCCACACCGCTTGTGGAGACGGTGGGGACGGCGCTGGTGGGCCTGGGGCACGACCCCGCCCGGGTAAAGACCGAACGCTTCGGAGCAACGGGAGGTTAGAGAGGCATGGACGAACAGAGGCTCGACGGCAACGCTGCGGCAGGTGCGCTTGGGGAGGTCTTCGCCTTCGAGGCGACCACCGCCGGGTACGCCTGCGACGCGTGCGGAGGGACCGGCGTGCTCGGGACGGCGATGGTCTACGAGGTGAGGGGCCTGGGCACCATCGTCCGCTGTCCCGGCTGCGACAACGTCCTCGTTCGCCTGGTCCAAAACCCCGGACGGCACATGATCGATCTCAGGGGAACGAAGTACCTGCAGATCGGGGAGATCTCCGGATAGACCTGTGGACGGCCGGCTTCTATTGACGCTCAACACGGGCTCGTCCAGCCTCAAGGCCGCGCTCTACCGCGCGGGCGAGAACGAGACGCGCCTCGTGGCCGCGCAGGCGGAGCGTATCGGGTCGCCGGGTGGCCGGCTGCGCCTGGAGGACGGCCGGGGCGGTACCCTCGAGGAGCGGGCGGATGCCCTCCCGGATCACCCCGCGGCTCTGCGCGCCTTGCTCGACCGGCTGCGGATCCATCGGTGGGAGGGCGACCTGGCGGCGGTCGGTCACAGGGTGGTACATGGCGGGGCCCGCTATGGCGAGCCCCGGCTCATCGACGCCGGGTTGATCGAAGACCTGCGGGGCCTGGCGCGGGTGGATCCGGAACACATGCCCCAGGCGCTCGCGACGATCGAGGCCACGGCCCAGACCCACCCCGCCGTGCCGCAGGTGGCCTGCTTCGACACGGCGTTCCACAGCCGGATGCCCCGCGTCGCCCGGCTCTACGCGTTGCCGCGCCGGTTTGCCGAGGCGGGGGTCCTGCGCTACGGGTTCCATGGCCTCTCCTGCGAGTACGTCATGGAGCACCTGCGCCTCGAGGATCCGGCGGAGGCCGACGGCCGCGTCGTCATCGCGCACCTCGGCAACGGGGCGAGCCTCACGGCGGTGCGGGGCGGCGCCGGCATCGACACCACGATGGGGTTCACCCCCGCAGGCGGGCTCGTGATGGGCACGAGGAGCGGCGACCTCGACCCGGGCGTGCTCGTCCACCTCTTGAGGTCGGAAGAATCGGGCCCCGGCGTGTTGGACGACCTGGTCAACCGGCAGGCGGGGCTGCTCGGCGTCTCGGGGACGAGCGCAGATATGCGCGACCTGTTGGCCCGCGAGCGGGACGACCCGCGCGCGGGTGAGGCCATCGACCTCTTCTGCTACCAGGCGAAGAAGTTTCTGGGGGCGCTCGCCGCGGCACTGGGTGGGCTGGACACGCTCGTTTTTACCGGCGGCATCGGGGAGCACTCGGCAACCGTGCGCCGGCGCATCTGCGAGAACCTCGCGTTCCTCGGCATCCGGCTCGACCCCGACCGCAACGCGGCGCACGCGCCGGTCATCTCCAGGGAGGAAGATGCCGTGACCGTTCGCGTGGTGCGAACCGACGAGAACATGATGATCGCCCGGCACACCCGCCGGATCGTTACCCAGGAAGGGGCAGAGAATGTACCGTTTTGATGCGACCATCTCAAGCGCCGTCGAGGACGGTGGCGCACCCGCCCCGCCGCGGGCCGCGTCGGCGGGACCGCTCTCCGAGGAGCTGCTCGACGGGATGCACCGCTACTGGCAGGCCGCCAACTACCTGACCGTCGGCCAGATCTACCTGCAAGACAACGCCCTCCTCCGCGAGCCCTTGCTCCCCGAGCACGTAAAGCCGCGCCTTCTGGGCCACTGGGGCACCTCCCCGGGCCTCAGCTTCGTCTACGCGCACCTCAACCGGCTCATCGTCGAGCAGGACGCTGACGTCATCTACCTCGCCGGCCCGGGGCACGGCGGCCCGGCGATCCTGGCCAACGTGTACCTCGAAGGCGCCTACACCGAGGTCTACCCCGAGGTCTCCCAAGACGCCACGGGGATTAGGCGGCTCTTCCGCCAGTTCTCCACACCCGGCGGCGTCCCTAGCCACGTGAGCGTCCCAACACCCGGCTCGATCCACGAGGGCGGAGAGCTCGGCTACGTGCTCGCCCACGCCTTCGGGGCGGCCTTCGACAACCCGGACCTCCTCGTCGCCGCGGTGGTCGGCGACGGCGAGGCCGAGACCGGCCCCCTGGAAGGCTCCTGGAAATCCATCAGCTTCCTCGACCCCGCGCGCGACGGCGCGGTGCTGCCGATACTGCACCTTAACGGCTACAAGATCGCCGGCCCAACCGTTCTGGGCCGCTCCTCCGACGACGAGGTCCGAAAGCTGCTCGAGGGGCACGGCTACGAGGTCCACTTCGTCGAGGGGGAGGACCCCCACCGCTTGCACCAGGCGTTCGCAGCGACGCTGGACGCCTGCCACGAGAGCATCCGGCGTATCCAGCGCGAGGCGCGCGAAGGCGACTTCTCCGGGCGTCCCCGCTGGCCGGCGATCGTCTTGCGTACCCCGAAGGGGTGGACCGGCCCGGCCGAAGCGAACGGCCTGCCGGTCGAGGGCACGTTCCGCTCCCACCAGGTCCCGCTATCGAACGTCCGGGGCGACCCCGAGCAGCTCGCGATGCTGGAGGCGTGGATGCGTTCCTACCGTCCCGAGGAGCTTTTCGACCGGAAGGGACGTCTGACCCCAGGGCTCGCCGCCCTCGCCCCGCGGGGGGCCCGTCGCATGGGCGCGAGCCCGCACGCCAACGGCGGCAGGGTCCTCAAGGATCTCGACCTGCCCGACTTCCGCGGCTACGCGCTCCCGGTCGAGAAGCCCGCCACCGAGCGTCACGAGTCGACCCGCAAGCTGGGCGGGCTGCTGAGGGACACCTTTACGAGGAACGCCGAACAGGCGAACTTCCGCCTCTTCTGCCCGGACGAGGTCAACTCCAACCGGCTCGGCGCCGTCTTCGAGGTCGAGAACCGCTGCTTCGTCGGCCCCACGATACCGGGCGACGACCACATCTCCCGCGAAGGTCGGGTCTTCGAGGTTCTCTCCGAGCACCTGTGCGAGGGGTGGCTCGAGGGCTACCTGCTCACGGGGCGCCACGGCCTCTTCGCGACCTACGAGGCGTTCGCGATGATCCCCGCCTCGATGATGGTCCAGCACGCCAAGTGGCTTGAGGAGGCGGACAAGCTCCCGTGGCGCGACCCCATAGCCTCGCTCAACGTCCTCCTCACCTCGACCGCCTGGCGCAACGACCACAACGGCTTCTCCCACCAGGGGCCGGGCCTCATCGACGTGATGCTCTCCAAGCGCGGCACCGTCGCGCGCATCTACCTGCCCCCCGACGCCAACAGCCTCCTCTCGGTGGCCGACCACTGCCTGAGAAGCCGCGACTACGTCAACCTGATCGTTATCGACAAGCAACCCCAGCTGCAGTGGCTCGATATGGAGGCGGCCATAGAGCACGCCGCCGCGGGCGCATCCGTCTGGGGGTGGGCTTCCAACGTGCCGGACGGAGAGGAACCCGACGTCGTTCTCGGCTGTGCCGGCGACGTTCCGACCCTCGAGACCGTGGCCGCCGCCCACTGGCTGCGCCAGAACGCGCCGGGGCTCAAGGTCCGCGTGGTCAACGTCGTCGACCTGATGACACTCTTCCCCCGCGAGTTCCACCCCCACGGGATGGACGAGACGCGCTTCGTCGAGCTCTTCACGGCGGACAAGCCGGTAGTCTTCGCCTTCCACGGCTACCAGCGGGCCATCCACGAGATCGTGCACGGACACGTGGACGTCGACCGCTTCCACGTGCGCGGCTTCAACGAGCAGGGCACCACGACGACCCCGTTCGACATGGTCGTCCTGAACGGCATGAGCCGCTACCACCTGGCGGCCGAGGCGCTCCGGCGCTGCGGTAGATCCTCCGATGCGCACCTGGGGGATCGCGCCCCCACTCTGATCTCCGAGTGCGAGGCGGCTATCGCCAGGGCAACCGCATACTCGAGGGAGCACTTCGAGGACCCGCCCGGGATCCGCGACTGGACCTGGACCCCATGATCCCGCCGACGGAACCCCTGACGAAGGGACTCGGAAAGGCTCGGGGCCAAGAACGCGTACGGGAGCCGAACGATGGAGCCCAGAGAACCTCGCATCCTCGACCTCGTCGGCGGCGGAAGGAAGTCCGAAAGAGGCCGCCGCTTCCCGCCGGCGCCGGCAGGCTGGACGGCAAGTGTCGAGGAACCGATGGAATCACAGGGGAGATGGGCTCGCGAGGGCGGAGCCTGATGCCGGCCACCGCGACCGGCGTTCGCCCCTCACTGGCTCCACAGCGATGCTCTAGGCCGGTTGGACCTGACGTTCGACCGATGCCCGGGTGCACCGGAGCGCCCGGCAGGTTCGAGGGGCCGCCCGCGGGGCGTCTCGCGGGTGCGGTCGTTGCCGGACGTTCTTTTCGTAGCGTTCACGCGCGATGCCGGGCGTTCCCTCTCCAATACAGGAAGGGGAGCTTTTGATGCGGGAGAACCCCATGGCGTGGGGTTTGCCGCCTCTGCCGCTGGATGACTGGGAAGAGACCAAGGAGACGCTGCACCGCTACTGTCAGATCGCGGGCAAGGTGAGGATGGAGCTCTCACCGTTCAAGAACCACTGGTGGCACGTCACGCTCTACGTCACCGCTCGCGGGCTCTCCACCGGTCCGATACCCTACGGTCCTTACGGCAGCGCGACCTTTGAGATTTACTTCGACTTGCTAGAAAACAAGCTCGCCGTGACCACGGGCGACAAGGGTGGGTTTTCTTTTGCCCTCGATGACCTGCCGGTGGCGGAGTTCTACCGGAGGCTTTTTGACGGGCTGCGTTCGCTGGGCGTAGAGGCCACTATAAACACGAGGCCCTTCGAGCTCGACGGCGAGTACGCGCTGGATAAAGATACGTTCCACCGTGCCCTGGAGCAGGAGTACGTGCGGCGTTACCATCGGGTGCTCTTGTGGGTGGATGGGGTCTTCAAGACGTTCGCCGGGCGTTTTAGCGGCAAGACCAGCCCCGTTCAACTCTTCTGGCACAGCTTCGACCTCGCCGTCACCCGGTTCTCCGGCAAGCAGGTCTCTCTGCCGGAGGGCACAGACCCGGTGACCCGCGAGGCGTACTCCCACGAGGTCATCTCGTTCGGCTTCTGGCCCGGAGACGCGGGCGTGCGCGAGCCCGCCTTCTACTCCTACACCGCCCCCGAGCCGGAGGGTCTGACCGAGCACCCGCTGAGCCCGGGGGCCGCAAGCTGGCTTCCGGAGGGTGGGCTGGCGCTCCTGCCTTACGAGGAGGCACGCAACAGCGCCTCCCCCACGCGGACCCTGCTGGAGTTCATGGAGAGCGCGTACGGGGCCGGGGCGAAGAGCGCAGGATGGGACATCGAGGCGCTTCGGACGCATCCGCCGGCCAGGGAAGCGGCGAAGCTCGACCAGCATGATTAGTGGCGAACACCGGTGGGCCGCAGGGTGCGAGAGCGTTGTAAGGGCCGGGGTGGCGGAGGGCGTTGGGGCGCGGCGGCTTCAGCCCGGGAGAGGAGTATGAGGATGCAAGGATGTTCGAACGTTTTAGGGGGCGCCCGGGCGGCTTACGGGGCGGAACGGGCATGATCCGGGCCTTCGTCTTTGACCTGGACGGGACGCTGGTCGAGACCGAGGAGCTCAAGGCGATCTCGTACGCCCGGGCCGCCGTCGAGCTTCGGCCCGACCTCTCCGAAGGGGAGGTGGTCGCGGCCTTCGGTGACCTGGTCGGCCTCTCGCGCCGGGAGGTCGCCGTCGGCCTGATGCGCCGCTTCGGGCTCGAGGACGCGGCCAGCGCCCGCATGGCCCCGCTCGGCGTGGACACGCCGTGGGAGGCCTACGTGGGGGTCAGGCTCGGCATCTACGAGGTGATGCTCGACGACCCGAAGCTGATCGAAGAGCACCGCTACCCGCACAACATCTCGCTGCTCCGGAACGCTAGGCGGGAAGGCTACCCCACGGCTCTGGCCACCCAGTCACACCGCGAGCAGGCCCTCCGCGTTCTGGGCATCCTGGAGCTTGGGGAGGAGTTCGACGTGGTCGTCACCCGCGACGATGTCGAGCACGGCAAGCCGGACCCCGAGATGCACCTCCTCGCGGCGCGCGAGCTTGGGGTAGAGCCGGACGAATGCCTGGCGATCGAGGACTCCCCGGCGGGGGTCATGGCGGCGCTCGCCGCCGGCACCGCCGTGGTCGCCGTGACCACCGCCCTGACCCGCGAGGCGTTTCGAGAGACGGACGCCCTGGACCGGCGGTGGGTGGTCGACGATCCAAAGGACCTGCCGCGTGTCGTCCGCCAGCGCATCGAAGCCCAGGAGCGGGAACAGCGCGGCGACGGTGGGCCTCCCTCAGAGGACGAGGGCAGGAAGCGGTGAGCGGGCCGGAGGACGGGACGCCCGCGACGTCGGGAGCCCTGAAGGCCGGCACGCTGTTGGCGTGCGCCCGGTGGCGCGCGTGGGATCCAGATCTCCCGAACACTACCTTGTGGCCACCGGGAGCGGGCAAGACGTCGGAGACGGCACTCGAACGGAGGACGAAATCATGCAGCTCGGGATGATCGGCCTGGGGAAGATGGGAGCCGGTTTGACGCGGCGCCTCCTCTCGGGGGGGCACGAGGTGGTGGTCTTCGACCGCAACCCTGAAGCGGTCGCGGCGGCAGTGGCCGATGGCGCCGTGGGGGCCGCATCGCCGGAGGACCTCGCGGGCAGGCTGGCGGCCCCCCGGGCCGTGTGGGTCATGGTGCCCTCCGGGGAGCCGACCGAAGAAACGATAATCCACCTTGCGGAGGTCTTGGAGCCGGGTGACACCATAATCGACGGCGGGAACAGCAACTACAAGGACACCTTGCGCCGGGCGGCCAACCTGTCAGAGAAGGGGCTCTGGGCCGTGGACGTGGGTACGAGCGGCGGCATCTGGGGGGTGGAAGAGGGTTACAGCATGATGGTCGGCGGCGGGGAAGACGCCGTGGGGCGTCTCGGCCCTATCTTCCAGACGCTCGCCCCCGCCCCAGACAGGGGCTGGGGCCGCGTGGGGCCCGTCGGCTCCGGACACTACGTAAAGATGGTGCACAACGGCGTCGAGTACGGCCTGATGGAGGCGTACGCCGAGGGCTTCAACCTGATGCGCCGCAAAGGGGAGTTCGGACTGGACATCCACCAGGTTGCGGAGATCTGGCGTACCGGAAGCGTGGTCCGCTCGTGGCTCCTGGACCTGGCAGCACGCGCGCTCGCCGACGACGCCGACCTCGACAGGGTCGCCCCCCACGTTCACGACTCGGGCGAGGGCCGGTGGACGGCGGTCGAGGCCATAGAGATGGGCGTCGCGATCCCGGTGATCACGGCAGCGCTGGAGCAGCGTTTCGCCTCCCGCGAAGCGGAGGACTTCGGCAACAAGCTCCTCAACGCCCTGCGAAACCAGTTCGGCGGCCACGAGCTCCAGCGGAGGGTCTAGGGCCGTGCGCGTCGACGAGGTGAAGATGATCAGGGCCCGGGCCGCGATACTGTTCGCCCCGACGCTGGTTGGGGCCGTCTACGGGATGAACCTCGACCACATGCCCGAGGTGCGCTGGACCTTTGGCTACCCCTTCGCGCTGGGGCTTATGCTGGTAGTCTCCGTCGCGCTCTACCTCGCCTTCAAGAGACGCGGCTGGTTGTAGCGGCCCCTAACAAGCCCCGTTCACCCATCCTCAGGCACGGGACAGGCGCCTAGCCGTCATATACTGTCGTGGTTCTCGAAGGGGGTGGCGGGTCTCAAAGGGAGGTTGACGTGACGGGCTTCGTGGAAGGCATATTCCTCTCCCCGGCGGCTGGGGCGCGGATGGAGGGCGTCCGGGCGGCCGCCGCCCTCGAAGGCTGCGGCCTTGAAGACGACCGCTACTGCGCGGGTACCGGACACTGGAGCCGCTTCGGCAGGGTCTGTGAGGTAACCTTCATCGCGGCCGAGGACCTCGACGACATCGAGCGGGAGACCGGCGTGGGCGTGAAAGGCGGCGAGCACCGGCGCAACGTCGTCACCAGGGCGACGAGCCTGAAGACCTTACGGCGCGGCGAGCGGTTCTGTGTCGGGGACGTTGTATTCGAGTACCGGGGGCCGCGCTCGGTCTGCCGGTACATCGAGCGCCTCACCGAACCGGGAATGACGCAAGCATTGAAGGGCCGCGGTGGCATCTGCGCGAGGGTTATCGAAGGCGGCACGGTCCGGGTGGGCGACGGGATCGAGGTGCTGCAGCCCCGTGAGGAGCGTGCGTAGAGGCGACGGGGTGAACGACGAGCAGAAAGGCGCGGATACGCTGACGGGCGCCGTACCCCAAGAGGCATTGGCCGAAATGCCCCGGAGCGTCATGCCGGACCGCGGGGCCCGGCCCGCTACGTACCGCGCAAGGCTGCCAGAAGCGCTTCGAACGTGCCGCGACAGTCCGGGCACTTGTCGAGGTGATCCCCGACCAGCGGCATCAAGGACCTCGCCTCCGACCCGGAGAGCTCCGCCTCGGCAAAACGGTCCAATCGCGCGAAACACTCGTCGCAGCCGATCTCGTCCTCGCGGGTCTCGGCCACGACCCTCGCCAGCTTGGCGACATCACCGCGCTTGAGCATCATAGTCTTCTCCCCCACCTCCAACTGCCAGGCTCACCATATAACCCGGATTCTACCCTTCGTCGAACGCCGCCAGCACTTCCCTTGACGAGATGCCGGCGTCCTCCATCCGCCGCTTTAGCTTTCTGCGGGCGTCGTGAAGCAGCTTGTAGAGGGCGTTCTGGTTGGTGCCCATGCGCCTCGCCACCTCCGAGATGGGCATCCCCTCCAGCAACACCGCCACGACCGCCTCCCTTTGCCTCTCGGTCAGCTCTTCGTCGACCAGGCGGCGCAACTCCCGCAGCACCGTGCTCTGGAGCGCCTGCTGTTCGGGGCTCGGCTGGGTGTCCGCGGGCTCGCGGTTGGCCGTCTCACGCCGGGCGGACAGCTCCTGCAAGGACACGTCGCGCCACCGCCTGCGCTTGAGCTCGGTGAGGGCGACGTTCATGGCGATCTTCTGCGCCCAGGTGGTGAAACGGCTCTCTCCCCTGAACGAGTCGAGGTTGGCCGTTATCCTGATCAAGGCCTCCTGGGCAAAGTCCCCGGCGCTGGCGCCCGCGCCACCCCCGTAGCTTCCAAGGCCAGCCCCCAACCCGCGCACGAGCAGCTCGTAGAGGTCCGCAAGCGCCTGATCAGGGTTCGGTCCCCGCAGGTCGGCGAGCCATTGGTCGTTTGTGCGTTCTCCCATCTAGGGCCGATACTACCCCGCTTTTACCACCCGACGCAGCTCCGATCGTTTGCAGGAGAAGGCTCCAGACCCGGTCGGAACAACAGGCCGGGTACCGGGGGTAAGAAATCGGTACCACGGGTGGTCTATCAGACGAGGGCCGGAAAGGAGCCTTACGCAGAAAACGCGAGGAGGTAATACCCCGGAGGAGCACGCAGCGCCGCGAGGCCAGAGACCATAGCGAGGAGGACCCAAAAGACCAGGAGAGCGATGAGCAGGATGGGTAACCGGAAGGCTTTGAATCCCCCCTGATTGCGGGTGGGGAAAAGATGAAATCATTGGTATCCCGCCGGGTGACAAGGCCAGGGTAGAACCCGGTTTGTACGGGCGCGATCAGGTACGTATCACTTACAGGTTCGGGTGGAAGCAACGCAGATGGCAGGAGGAAAACGTGAAGGTACGGGCGAGCGTCAAGCCTTTTTGCGACAAGTGCAAGGTGGTACGCAGGAAGGACGTCTTACGCGTGACGTGCGAAAACCCCAGGCACAAGCAGAGGCAGGGCTAAAGGACAACGAGACTAGCGGGCGTGGATCCACCGCGGGCATCGTCTTATCCGTGACCATAGCGTGGTTAGGTTTCACCTTCTCTATTGGGGAGCGGGCCGAACGAGCAGCCCTCACGCGTGAGGGGCTTAGGGGGTTCCGGGAGCTGGGTGATAGCCTCGCGCAGGCCGGGCGAGGCCGCCGGAGAAGACGCAGCAGGTCGCGACCGCCGGCGCGAGGGCGGTCGCGAAGCGGTCGCGCGGCTCACGGCCGCGCCGACGGACTGAGTCGAGGTGCTGCAATCGGTGGCCGTCTACGGGCGGCCGAAACCGCGGGCGCGATAGCCGAAGTGATCACCGCGCTTCTGGAGAAGACGCTCACCTTGGAGCACGCCGGCGGGCCACTTTCGGCCCACGAGGTCGCCTACGACGCGGACGGCGGCCGTGGTGGATCCGGCAGCCTGCTGGTGGCGGGCAAGCCGACGCTGTTCGAGACGCCGTTCGCCCCGGCCCAGCCGAGGCTTTTCGGCCTGGCCGAGGCCCTCGGCGACGGCTGGCTCAAGACGCTCAGGCTGGAAGACTGCGCGCCCAGAAGCCCACGCCGGCCGACGATGCTGCAGCAGGTATTCTTCGCCCACACGGACGCCGTCTAGGAAACACCCCGCGGAAAAGCTCTGTGGGTCCCGGCGGATCTACTTCGGCGTCCGCTCGGCTTGCTCCCGGCCCAGGCCCAAAACGCCGAAGGCGACCGCCAGGACGGCCAGCGCCGTCCGGAGCCACTGCCAGCCCCGCCAGGACGCCAGCTCGGCGCCCACCTCCCGCGCCCCGATGTCCCCCTCGATCATCCGCGCGTTGGCCCCGGCGAAGTAGAGGGGAAGCAGGACCAGCGTCGCCACGATGCACAGGGCGGACAGCCCCCAGGGCAGGCGGCCGTTAGACCTCCTCCTCGCGGCGCCGAAGAACGCCAGGACCGCGAACAGGGCCCCGGCGGCCTCCAGCGGGAACAGTGTCAGGCCGAGCCGGGGGCCGTTCCCCTGGAACCAATCCAGGAACGCCTCAGGGTCCATCCCCCGCCAGGTCGGCACCAGGACGACGGACACCACCAGGCAGCCCCCGGCGAAGGCGCCCATGAACACGACGGAGAGGGCTTGGTTGAACCTCGACATCCTCCGCGGACCCCCTAACTTCTCGTCGCGGGCGCGCGGGCTGCGCGGGCTTCTTTCGCGCTCGCCCTGTCCCGCAGCCGCTTGCGCAGGCGCGGCAGTTGCCACATCAGGAGGCCCGTCGCCAGGACCAGGGGGAAGACCACCGCCTGCATGAGCCCCTCGGCCACCCGCGGGGCGGGGCCGCCGATCAGGGGCAGGTAGACGTAGATGCCAAGCATCAGGCCGCCCAGGAGGTGGGCTGCCCGCTGGGCGCCCCTGAGCCTCCTGTTCGACACCTTGGGTCCGTTCATGAATCGTCTTCCCCTTTCCCGCGCACCATAGGCGCGGCGTCGAGCGCCGAGATCATCCGGCGCATGAGGTCCTTCGCCTGCTCCTGCTCGGCCCCGGTGAGCGCCCGCGTCGCCGACTCGTTCGTGGCGACGGCGTAGGGCACCAGCGGGTCCCGAAGCCCCCGCCCCTCCTCGGTGAGGAACAAGTTGACCCGCCGGCGGTCTTGGGCGTCCCGCTCGCGCCGCACGAGGCCGTCGCGCTCCATACGGTCCACGGTGCGCACCATCGTCGCGTCCTCTATGGCGACCAGGCGGGCGAGCTTCCCCTGTGACCGGCCGTCTTGCGCCCACAGAAACAGAAGCACCCCCCACTGCCCCAGGGAGGCCCCGCGCGCCGCCAGGCGCCCCGACAGCTCCCGGGCCATCGCCTTCGCCAGGAAGTTTACGAGGTAGCCCACGCTCTCCCCGATGACGAACGGTTCCCCAACCGGTGCCCCATCGCCCGCGCGGACCGACCTGCCCCGTCCCTCCACCACCCTGAACTCTGATGTTCGATTCTCTTGCATTACTAAAGATTAGCATAGCAAATATAAGCTGTCAATCCGCGACCTCGGCGGGCGTCGTAGATTCTCAGCATCGCGACAGCCATGCTTCGCACGGTTTGTGAGCAGGCTTGTTCCGAGCCCGCTCGCGCCACGGCGGCGCGTTCGCCGTCCAGCGGCTCGAGCCCCCTCCAGGACGTAGAAGGCCTCGTCTGAGTGATGGTAGACGTGCGGTGAGGGGCCGCCCCGCGCGGACACGCTCGCCTCCCAAACGAACAGCGCTTCATCGGTGTTTTCGGTCGTGGCCTTCAAAATGTAGGTGCCGCCCACGACCCATAGGCAATCCGCCTTCGCCAGGCGGCGCGTGTACCACCCCTCTGCCGTCCTTCTCCACGCCTTTCCCCTCTTCCGTGTCCGTTGGCCCGGTTCGTCCTCCGTCCCGGACACGCGCACCCGTCCCGCCGGGCTTTCGGTGGGCGGCGCCAGACGAGGGGGTGGCGATAACCCGTGAGCTGCCCTCGGGAGCCCGGCGCGCCCGCTTCGCGGCCATCCCCGAGGTGGACCGGCCCGGGACGCGGTATCCGCGTCCCGGGTCGGCTTGCCGCCGTCAGGCTTGCCGTAGAGCTCGCGGTCACGCCTGGCGCGCCCCTGGGAGATCACCGCCCTAGTCGGCCACCACATGACCGGGAGGAATACCGCCGGGCTCCCCGCGGACTCCCTCCTCCGGTCGGTCGTCGTAAGGATCGCCGTAGCCGAGCCTCCCGCGGGTCACCAGGGCCAGCACCATGGCCAACGCGCCGTAACCGATCACGGCCCCCGTGAGCACGTCCCTCGAGGGGTCCAGCGTGGTGAACGTGGCGACCAGCAGCAGCGACGCAAAGGTGTTGTTGGACGCGTGGATCACTATGGCCAGTGGGAGGCTCTCCCGCGTCCTGTTGAAGACCCACGTGATGACGATGCTGATCGTTATACAGAGGAGGAAAAACAGTAGTATGGTGCGCAGGTTGGCCCCGCCGATGCCCGCACCCCACTCGGTCAGGAACAGCGGCAGGTGCCACCCGGCCCACAGCACCGACAGGATCAGGGTGCCAAGGAGAGGGCCGTGCTGGCGCTGGTGGCGCACCAGGGCGAAGTCGCGCCAGCCCGGCTCCTCCGCCAGGCCTGTGGTGACCACCTGGAGCAGGAAGAACGGCAGGTAGACGAGGAACAGCTCCGGCGAGGGGAGGCGCAGGCCGGCGGCCGCGCCTGGCAGCACCAGGGTGCCGGCCACAATGAGCGCAGGGACGCCCACGAGGGCGAGCGCATACCACCTCCACCCCACTCCCCACCTGAACAGCCTCCCCCTCCAGCGGCGAAGGCCCGGCCTCCCCTCGCCGAGGGCCGTGACGATGAACGCCGCCCCCAGAGGCCCGAGGTAGGCGCCAAAGAGGATCCCGCCCAGCTGCCCGGCCAGCTCCCCGGTGCCGAGGATCTCGGGGAAGGGGATGCGCACGACCCCCAGGCCGTACTGTGAGAGCACGTAGGGCAGCCAGGCCAGCCAACTCAGTCCGAACGCCAGCGCGTAAAAAGCTACCAGGCCGTGGCGGCGGAAAAACGCGCCCACGCCCCGGTCAATATAGACCGATCCTTGCCCGGATGCCTCTCTATTCGGGTTCTGCATGGTTCTCCTCTCGTTCGTTTGTTGTTGTCTATAAGCGTAGGTCCGCGCGCACCCGCGGCCAATGGGGCGGCCCGTAGACTTTGGCGTGGGGATAACCCCACCCCCCCGCAGTGGCGGTGTCGTAGGCTCACAACGTTGTCGTGGGTAAGGCTGCGGGGTCCCTGGCCCAGCCCGAGCCGACGCCTCAAGCTGAAGGTGCTGCACCAACGCATGGCCGACACGAACGCCATCGCCAAAGGGTCGACGTGGCGCGGCTCGCTTATGACCATCGGGCCGCCGGAGCCGTGGTGCTCGTCGGGGCCGCGCTCGAAGTACTTTATGTGCCGGAAGAGTGGCGCCACGTCGTCCCAACCCCAACCCCCGGGGTCGGCCACCCGCCAGCAGCCGAAGTCGAGCGGGTGACCTTACCTACGCCGAAAGCGTCGTCAGGGGCCTTCGCCAGCCGTCATCGGGGTGCGTTGCGGCCGGCCGGGTTGCGGTGCGGTTGCAGTAAATCCGGGGATGGCGTACTCGGGCCCTACGTGACGTATAACCTCCGCAGCGGGTCCTATTTCGCCGGGTTTTCGGTTCGCGTGGCTCTGTTGTTCATGCGGTTTTTGTCCTTTCGGGGTTGGGGTGAGGTTCGGGGCGTCTTGCGGGATCAGGGAGGGTCAGGGGCGCCCGCGAAGCGCTCCGCGGGCCCTACCGCCGACTTGCCCCCGTTTTGGGGTGCCTGAACCACCACCTGGGGTCGCGGGCGACGGGGAGAAGGCCGGCGAGCGTCATCAGGGCGCCCGCGGCGTACAGGTAGGGCGCCAGCCCCAGCACCCCGATCGCCGTGTGGGTTATGTTCATGCCGGCGTGCATGCAGATCCCGGCGACGAGCACGCTGCCCCCCGTGCGGCGGAAGGCGTGCGTCTGGAGCAGCGAGAGGCCCACCGCCCCGAGCACGAGCCCGCCGAACGGGTAGACGTCGTAGGGGGGGGACCCCGAGCCAGAAACCGGGCAGGTGCCAGGCGCCCCAGATCACGCTGAGCAGGACGGTGGCCCAGAACGGGGCGGTCGTCTCCAGCAGCCGGGGCAGAGCGAAGCCCCGCCACCCCAACTCCTCGCCGACAGCCCCCTGGAAGGTGCCGCCGACGAGGACGAAGAGCCACCCGACCAGCGTCGGCCAGGCTATATCCGTGCCACCTAGCAGCGCGGCCGAGAACGCCGCGCCGCCCACGAGCAGGGGTACCCCGACGAAGGCCAGAGCGTACCAGCGGGGGGTCACCCGCCAGCGGACGGCGGCCCGGAGCAGGTTCATGAGCCCCTCGCGGCCGCCGGCGGCGTAGGCCGCGACCAGCCCGGCCGTGCTCGCCCCGTAGATACCGACAAGCGCCCACAGGCCCCCGGTCCCCGACAGGGAGGTGCCTGTCAGCCAGAGCCCGGCGGCGACCCCCCACAGTACGGCGTAGGCCAGGCTGAAGAACAACAACAGCGGGTACTTCTTGATCATCTAACATCTCACGAACTGGCGCACCACCCTGGCGGCGCGTACGGTCCATCAGCTCCTCCCGCGTCTCGGCCCTCTCGAGATGGAAGTCCGCCATCATCCTCGCTGCCCTTGGGTAGGTGGTGGACGACCTCGAATCGAGCCTGGGGGTGGAGTCGGAAAATTGTCGAGAGAGGAGAACGGTATGTCAGACTACATAGATTCGCCCAGCGCGCTCCAGGACGGCCGCCTGGACCTTGGTGACATGTACGCCTTCGGTGGCGAGGAGCCAGGGACGACGGTCCTGATCTTCACGGTCAACCCGGACGCGGGCAAATCGTCGCCCGCGACCTTCCACCCCGAGACGCTGTACGAGATCAAAATAGACACCGGCGGCGACGCCGTCGAGGACGTGTCCTACCGCGTGACCTTCGGCGGCCCGGACGCACACCCGTAAGCATGCGAGTTACGGCATGGAAGTACGCAACGGGCGCTCGATGGCCGACGACGCCTACGACGTGATGGTCAGCCTTGCGGCCAACACGAATCTGGCAGATGGTGTGTCCTCAGGGGGCGACTACCTCGACGTCTTCCCGTGCTTGGCGCCCCCGAAGGATCTGGACCCGAATCTTCCGCCGCTCGTGCCGCGGGAAGACGGCTGAGCGTGCGATGGCCGAGATCTCGCTGACCGGGGTTCTCGTGGTGGCGGCCGTGAGCGTCGCATAACCGCGCGATGGAAACACAGGGTGCCGACCGACGAGGGCATCTCGAAGCCGGCCCCTCCGACGGTATCACCCGGACACCGGGTCCAGCTGCGCGGACAAGTTGGCTCCACAGGCTTCCGCCGGCCCACCCACCCCGAACGCGAAACAAGAACTCCGGCAGCGCCACACGCGAGAAGGACGGCGCCGCACGTTCGGGTGAACTCGTCGAGGCACCAGACGCGATGCGGAGTAGAATCGCGTGGGCGAAAAACGCTTCTCATTAGCACCCCGAGATGGAGGAACCCGTGACAACGATCGGGATCATCGGCGCCGGCGAGGTCGGAAGCCAGATCGCGCGCGCGTCAATAGCAAACGGATACGAGATCGTCATCGCCAACTCGCGGGGACCCGGGACCCTGGGGGGCCTCATCGACAAGCTGGGCCCGTCGGCGCGCGCCGCGCACGCCGCGGAGGCCGCGGCGGCGGGCGATTTTGCGGTCGTCGCCGTACCCCTCAGGGTCGTCAACGACATACCGGTCGAGGAGCTCGCGGGCAAGATCGTGCTGGACACGAACAACTACATGGTCTGGCGCGACGGGCACATCCCGGTGATCGACTCCGGCGAGAAGACGGTCCACGAGTTGCGCCAGGAGCAGCTCCCCACGTCGAAGGTCGCAAAGGCGTTCACCCACATCCAGGCCCCGCGTCTGCTGAGCGCCGGCCGGCCCGCAGGAGACCCCGACCGGTTGGCGCTTTCGGTCTCGAGCGACTACCCCGAAGCCGTCGAGCTCGTCACGCGGTTGTACGAGCAGTTCGGGTTCGACACCGTGGACAACAGCCCGCTGAGCGAATCCTGGCGTACCGCGCCCGGCCAGCCCGCGTGGGTCAATTGGGCGTGGCAGAACCGCGAGGAGTTGGCCCTCAACTTGAGACGGGCGAAGCCCATCATTATGACGTGACGCCGCGCGTCCCCGGCCCGGGCGGGGGACGCGCGGCCGCCAAGCCCACGAAGCGGTCCCCGATGTACGAGACCTACGCCGCCGTGGCACCCAGGTCCGATGACTGGCCGGTCCTGTGGGAGAAGTCGGGCGAGTCGGTGCGGCAGGACTAAGACTGGACAGAGGATGTGACGGCCCTCCGTGCCGCGAGGAGGGTCGTGCGAGTATTCCAGCCTTGAGTTGTCGGCCGGTCCAACTGGTTCATCTGGTCTATGCAGTCCTTATAAGTAAGCCGAATATGCCGTCGCGACATCCTTCGGATGTCATCTGGTCTATTTGGTCCACATCGGTTGCATATCGTTGCCCACTCTAGGGTCTGAGTTCTGCTACGCCGTCATCTTGGCGGATGCCATCTACCACCGAAACGTAGCAGTCGCCCCTTCGCAGGGCTCTACTCTAACGTGAGCCAGCTTGGGCTCGAACCAGCGACCTCCTCTTTGCAAGGTACAAAGCTCTAGTGTTTCACGCTCGCGGTTGCGCGTGGTCGTTGCGAGGGTTCGGCCTAGGTAAGATGCACCAGGACGGTATTTTCCAGTAGCTGTCTCTTGCTGCTCGTAGGCGGTTCCGAGACGGGTTGGTGTAGTGATTGGTGTAAAGGGTTGATCCCCTCATACCGTGTCGAAAGTTGAAGGTGGACTCAGCGCTTCGTTCCTGATGCGTTACCGGGCAAGAATCAGTAACGTCCCTCCCCGCACCGTCACGGGCAGTGCCAAACCTCACGCTCCCGGCGTGGGCGCGGCCTTTGCGCGGGCGGCCTCGTGTCTGACGGTCTCGTGCATAAGCTCATTCATCCGGGGATAGGTTGCGACGTAGCGATCCACGTAGAATCCGTACGCTTCGTGCGCCTCCGGGTTCGGCTCGATGATGCGGTCGGTATGGACCATGCGCTCCGCCGCGGTTCGGACGTCCTTGTATATGCCGGCGCCGACGGCGGCGAGCATCGCCGCTCCGAGAACCGGCGCCTCGCTCACCTTGGTGAGGTGGATCGGAACGTTGGAGACGTCGGCGTGCATCTGCATCCACAAGTCGCTTTTGGCAGGGCCGCCGGAGACAACGTTTATCCTAGGCTCGAAGTCGTGGCTGCGCATGGTGCGAAAGATGTGCTCCGTGCCGTAGCAGACCCCCTCGACGATCGCCCGGAACATATGACCTTCGGTGTGCGAGAGGGAGAGGCCCCACACCATGCCCCGGGCGAGTGGGTCGGTGTACG
>CADCUT010000201.1 GCA_902805975.1 uncultured Rubrobacteraceae bacterium
TCGGCCTCCTCTACACCACCGACGCCGCCGTAGAGACGATGAAGCGGCAGGGCGGCGGCCACCTCGTCAACGTCTCCAGCGTCGCCGGCCGCAAGGTCACCCGCAACTCCAGCGGGGTCTACGCGGGGACCAAGCACGCGGTGGGCGCCATCTCGGAAGGCCTGCGCCAGGAGCTCCTCGAAGACAACATCCGGGTGACCATCGTCGAGCCCGGCGCGGTCGCCACGGAACTCACCGACCACATCACCGACGAGGACGCCAGGGAGAGCGTCAGCGGCCTCGAGAACCTGGAGAGACTTCAGTCCGAGGACATAGCCAACGCCATCGTCTACGCCGTGACGCAGCCCGAGCGGGTGAGCGTCAACGAGATCCTCATCCGCCCCACCCAGCAGCCGGTCTAGCCGCCCGAACCTTCCCCGCTAAAGCTCCCGCCCACCCCATCCGATGCTCGTACCGTCGCAGACGAACGACGGAGAGGAGCGGGAGACATGGAGGAGACGAATACCCGGAACGGCGACGGGCGCAGGCTGGTGCTCGGCTTCGACGCCGGGTGTGCAACGTGCAGCGGGTTGGCGACAAGGATCGAAGAGGCGGTCGGCGGCACGCTCGAGATCCGCAGCCTGAGCGATCCCGCGATGGAGCGCTGGCGTAGGGGCGTTTTCGGAGAAGATGCACCCTGGGCGCCAACCCTGGTCGAGGTCAGCGGTAACAACACTCAGGCGTGGACTGGTTGGAGGATGGCGGCGCATATGGCCCGCATCCTTGGAACCGCCACGACGTGGCGCGTAATGCAGGTGCTGGGTGAACTCGACGCCGTGCCTGTACCAGAGACTAGCATCGCCGCGAAGCTGGCCGGCCGCTTGTCGCGTGCTGGCTTCTTGAAGGGCGTGGGCGGCGCCCTGATTGCCGCCTCCATCTTGTCTGGGACGGAAGCTCTCGCCAAAGGGACACCCCTCAGGGGATGGACGCATCCATTCGAGAGGGTGAGCTTTCGGTCTCAGGAGCGCTTGCACGGCACAGCTCGACGCGAAGCGTTGCGTTCGGCTATGGCAAGCTCCGACGTTCGGAGTATTTGGAAGGGTCGGCAACTCCCGGGCGAGAACGCCTTCGCGGTTCGCCACACGCTTGGGGATGACACCACCTTAACCGCCGTCTCCTGGAGTACACCCGACGGAAAAATTCTCGTCCATTACGCAGTCGATCGTCCGATCGGGAACTACTCTTCGGAGGCTACCCTCTTCGAATACGAGACGGGTAAGGAGATCCGGAAAGAGGCTACAAGTATCAACGGTAGGCGCCGCGACGTCATTGCTGACACGGTCGGTTCGTCCAAGTCTCTTGCGCGTGGGTGTGGGTGCTGCAGGTGGAGGTGGGGGTGCGTTTCCACTGTAGCCGCATCTTGCGTAGGATGCGGTAGCACGTGCGCCACTTGCATCGCGACTCCGGCAAAATGGGCTTGCGGTGCATGTCTGGCGTGCGCGTTCGTAGGATGTCCCATCGGCATTAGACGGTGCTGCAGGAACCCGTGCGGCTAAAGCACCGAATGAGCATGAACGACACATGGTTACCTCGGGAGCCAGACGTCCGGCTCTCGAGGTTCATGCGTGCCGTATCGCGCCGTTTTTCTTGCGACGAACCATAGAAGAATGCTGAACTTGTTCGGTAACATCAGCCCTGGAGAGCAGTAACATATACTGACGGGAGGACGCGCGAGTGAATGGACGACGCTTCTCATCGAGCATATTCGTAGTCGGTGCGTTCGTATGTTTCCTGGTCTCGGCTATTGCGAGCGCGTTCTTCGGCCGTTACTGGTTTATGCTCTCACAGTTGGGTTTTGCGGTGGCCATGTACCTTATCTTGACCGGGGCGGAAGACAAGAGTAACGCTATGTGGCCCGTTCTATTTTGGGGGGCGTTGGCCGTTGGGGTGTTGGCGGTCCTTGCCGAAGGTCTGGCCTAGATCTCAAGACACCTGAAAGCGGGCCGCGCTCGGTCCTGTTGACGCTGGGACAGGTCCCGCGCCGGGTCGAATGAATTTCGGGGCTCTTCGCCTGGGCCTCACAACGAGCCGAAACTCTCTAGATACGTAGGAACACTTGGACGGCAACTGCGACGATGGCCGCGCATAGGTGCCGCGGCCACCTTACGCATTACGTCTCCAAACAGACGAAGATGATCCCGTCAGTACCGCGCAGGTACCCGCACGCGCTTCCCACCGCCGGTGCGGCCTTGCTCGGCTTCGAGCAGCCGGTTCATGGACTCGACGGCTACTTCCAACTCGGCGCGGCGGGGCTCTGTCGTGGTGAGGTACTTCTGGAAGACGTTGCCGATTGCTATGGAGGGGCGGGTCCCGCCGAAGATGAACCAGGCCTCGGAGATGAGGATGAACTGGAGGAAGGCGTAGGCCCACCAGCCTATGAGCGGATCGAGGAGGGCGGCCAGGACTATGTAGGAGAGGATGTTGGTGCCGCAGCGGGGGTGGATGCGGCTGCTTGACTTCGCCCCTTGCATGGTCACCTCGCCGTACTTCTCGTAGGCTGCGACGGCCTTGTGTTCGGCGCCGTGGTAGCGTCCGATCGGGGAGAGCTTCATGCCGGCGAAGAAGACGATCATGATGGGCAGGATGGGGAACTCGGCGAAGAACGAGAAGAGGCCGCCAAGCGGGCCGCCGCCCCCGCCGCCGAACTCCATCAGGCGCACGAAGAGCCAGAGCACGACCATCGTGGCGGCGAAAAAGACCAGGGTCCAGAGGGAGCCTACTACCTGGATCAGGAGCCTCGCCCAGAAGAAGACTGAGCGGAGGATCGGCAGCCGGGAGATGCGCAGCGCCAGCGGGTTCTCTATCTTCGGGATGCTCGAGGGCTCGACCTTGACGTGGATCTCGCCGTCTTTTCTGTAGGCGACGCTCATATAGTTCGGGCCGAAGAGGTCGAGCCCGTCCCACCGGGCCATCCCCCCGAACTGCAGGCGCTCTTCTTTCACGGTCTCTCCGGCCACACGACTCCTTCTTACCTACACGGAATTCGAGGCACAGAGGTTAACACGTGAAGGGCCGAACCCTACGCTTACCGGCGCACGAGACGGAGGAGCCCCTCCTCGTTTCTGAGCTCCCGGTCCCTGAGAAAGCGGGTGGTAACGCCGCCGCGGCGAAACTCCTCGTCCTCGAGGATGGCGAGGTGGAGCGGTATGGTCGTCTCGGGGCCCGAGACGGCGAACTCGTCCAGGGCGCGCAGGCCGCGCCGGACGGCCGCGTCGCGGGTGCGGGCGTGGACGATCAGCTTCGCCAGGAGCGAGTCGTAGTTGGGCGGCACCCGGTAACCGGCGTAGAGGTGGGAGTCGACGCGAACCCCGGGCCCGCCTGGCGGGTTGTAGAACTCCACGGGTCCCGCCTGGGGCAGGAAGTTGCGGCGGGGGTCCTCGGCGTTGATCCTGAACTCCATCGCGTGCCCGTCCGCGACGAGCGCCGAGTCAGGGACGTCGAGGCTCTCGCCCGAGGCCACCCTGAGCTGCTCCCCGACGAGGTCGACCCCGCTCACCATCTCCGTGACCGGGTGCTCGACCTGCAGCCTGGTGTTCATCTCGATAAAGAAGAACTCGCCCTCGTGGACGACGAACTCGACCGTCCCGGCCCCCTCGTAGCCTATGGAGCCGACGAGGCGCGACGCGGCTTCCAGGAGGCCGGAGCGGACCCCTTCCGGGAGGTCGGGGGCCGGGGACTCCTCTATAAGCTTCTGGTAGCGGCGCTGGATGGAGCAGTCCCTCTCCGGGAAGGCGACCGTAGCACCAGAGGAGTCTGAGAGGACCTGCACCTCGACGTGCCTGAGGCGCTCCAGGAAGCGCTCCACGTAGACCGCCCCGTCGCCGAAGCTGGCCCCAGCCTCCCGGCTCGCGGAGAGAAAGGCGCTCTCGACACCGGCCTCGCTCTCGACGACGCGCATCCCCTTGCCCCCGCCGCCGGCGCTCGCCTTGATGACCAGCGGGTAGCCGACCGTGGCACCCACCCGCTTCACCTCAGCCGCGCTCCCGCAGACGCCGTCGGAGCCAGGCGTGATCGGGACGCCCGCGTTACGGGCCGCGTCCCTGGCCGCCGCCTTGTCCCCCATCATCGCGATGACCCTCGAAGAGGGGCCGACGAGCTTCAGCCCGACCCTCTCCAGGATCTCCGCGAAGCGGGCGTTCTCTGCCAGAAACCCGTAGCCCGGGTGGACGGCGTCCGCGCCGGTCAGCTCGGCGGCCGAGATGATCGCCGGCACGTTCAGGTAGCTCTGGGCCGCGGGCGCGGGCCCTATGCACACCGATTCGTCGGCCAGCTCGTGGTGCAGGGAGTCCCGATCGGCGGTCGAGTAGACGGCCACGCTCCTTATGCCGAGCTCGCGGCAGGCCCGAATTATCCGGAGCGCGATCTCCCCGCGGTTGGCGACGAGGACCTTGCCGATCATCTACGCCCCCCCGTCCGGGACGCATGCCGCGTGGGGATGGCCGCCTCTCTCCGCCGTCAGCACCGGTTCAAGAGGCTGAGGGCCGGAGGCGGAAGAGGGGTTGATCGTACTCCACACCGCCCGAGTTCTCGGCCAGGACCTCGATGACCTCGCCCGAGACGTCGGCGACGATCTCGTTCATCATCTTCATCGCCTCGACGATGCAGAGGACCTGCCCGGCCTCGACGGTGTCCCCCACCTCGACGTAGGACTCCTCGCCGGGGGCGGGCGCCCGGTAGAACGTGCCGACGAGCGGGGAGCGTATCGCGTGCAGGCCGTTCGCCTCGGGCGCGCCTTCGGCTGATTCCTGAACCGTCCCGCCCCCGACTGCGACCGGCGGGGCGGCGGGCAACGCCTCGGGCATCGCCTTCACCGAGATCTCCGTCTCCCCCCGCCTGACCCGGATCTCCCCGACCCCGCTCTCGCGCAGCAGCTCGACGACCTTCTCCACCTGGTCCAGCGGCAGCTTCTCCTGCCTATTCTCTTCTTCGTTACGCATAGCCCGGGATTCTACACCCCGCGCCGTGGGAAAACCCGAGGGCGGTTGTACAATCCCCGCAGTCAGATGATGGAGCCCAAAACGAGCATCAACGTCCTCGACCCAAGGGTCGCCCAGCAGGTCGCCGCGGGCGAGGTGGTCGACCGCCCGGCCTCCGTCGTCAAGGAGCTCGTGGAGAACGCCCTGGACGCCGGTGCCTCCCGCGTTGAGGTCGAGCTCGGGGACGGCGGCACCTCCCGAATCCTGATCCGGGACGACGGCTCGGGCATGCCCCCCGAGGACGCCCGCCTCTGTGTCCTGCGCCACGCCACGAGCAAGATCCACAAGGTCGAGGACATCGAGACGGTGACCACTTTAGGCTTCCGCGGCGAGGCCCTGCCATCCATCGCGAGCGTCTCCTCGTTCTGCCTGACCACCTCCACGGGCGGGGGCGCAGCAACCAAAGTCCAGGTGGAAGGCGGTGCCGAGGCCGAGGTCTCTCCCGCCTCCCATCCGAAGGGCACGACGATCCTGGTAGACCGTCTCTTCTACAACGTCCCGGCCCGAAGGGCCTTCCTCAAGGGACCGCGGGCCGAGAGGTCCGCCATAATCGAGACCGTCACCCACGTCGCCGTCGCCCACCCGACCGTCGCCTTCCGCCTGACGGAGGCCGGGCGGGACTACCTCTCCCTGCCCGAGGCGGGTGGGTTGCTGGAGCGGCTCGCCCAGATCCACGGCGTCGCCAAGGCCCGGGCGCTGCGCGAGGTGGCGTACGAGTCCGGGGCGTTCAAGATAAGCGGCTACGCGGCCCTCCCGAGCCTCACCGAAGGCGGCCGGTCCTGCCAGACGATCTCGGTGAACGGCCGCTTCGTCCGGGCGGAGAACCTGCACCGGGGCCTGGACAACGCCTACCGGGCCACGGTGCCGTCGGGCCGCTATCCGCCGGTGGCCGTCGAGATCACGGCCGACCCCCGACGCGTGGACGTGAACGTCCACCCCACGAAGCAGGTCGTCCGCTTCTCCGAGGAACGGGCCGCCCGCGAGGCCCTCACCGCCGCCGTCCGAAACGCCATAGAGTGGCGCCCGCCCGCCCCTACCGCCACCCCCCGCGCGACGGAACGCTCCTTTACCCAGGACCGGTTCTCCGTACCACCGGCCCGGGGGGGCTCCTTTGCGACCGAGGATCGTCCCAACTACCCCGCCGCCCCGCCCAGGGACCTGCGGGAGGTCCGCGAACGTCTGGCGCAGGCCTCCCAACCGCTGGCGGGAGAGGCCGTGGCAGAGGACCGGTCCCCCTACGGCGAGTTGCCGGAGCGGGGCGCGCTGCCCCCACTCGAAAATCTGAGGGTCATAGGCCAGCTCGCCGCGGGCTACATCCTCGTCGAGGAGCCCGAGTCCCTGTGGGTGGTCGACCAGCACGTCGCCCACGAGCGGGCCATCCTCGACGGCCTCAACGACTCGGACAGCCCGGCGACCGTTCAGAGCCTCCTCGTCCCAGAGGTCGTCGAGCTCTCCCCGGGCGACGCAGAGCTCGCGGCGGCGAGCCTCGAAGAGCTTGGCGTCTACGGCTTCGAGGTCGAGCCCTTCGGCCCCCGCTCCGTGCGCGTGAGCGCCGTTATCTCAACGCTCGCTGACAGAGACGTGGCCGGAGCCTTCAAGGACGCGCTCTCGGCCATCAAGGGGTCGGACCCCGGCCACCGCCGCGAGGACCGCATCCTGGCGACCATCGCCTGCCACTCGGCCGTCAAGATGGGCGACAGATTGTCCCAACCGGAGATGGAGAAGCTGGTCCACGACTGGCTCACCTGCCGGCTGCCCGCCACCTGTCCCCACGGCCGATCCATCTGCTACCGCATCGGCCTGAACGAGGTCGCCCGCAAGCTCGACCGGCACTGAGGGGGCCGGTCAGCCGGACCTATAGCTCTCCCAGGGCTCTCCACAGCTCTTGCGTGTCCCCGACCACCCATGCTTCTTGGATAACGCCATCCGAGAGGCGGAAGATCGCCGCGCCCACGTACTCGACCCGGGCGCCGGTCGGCTCCACGCCCGCCAGCTTTCCCTCGTGGGTGCCGCTCCAGGTCATCCTCATCACCACCCTGTCGCCGCAGGAGATCGTCTCGTCTATCCGGTTGTGCCAGTCGGGGAAGGCCGTCCGCACGGTCCCGACGTAGCCCTTGAAGGCCTCGCGGCCCTCCAGCGTGACCCCCAACGTGCCACGGAAGCGGAGATCCTCGGCGACGATCTCGTCGGTCACGCCGATCTCCCAGCGGTTCCACAGCTCCGGTCGAAACGTTCTACGATCTTCTCGTTGTCCTCCGCCATACGAGGCTCCTCTTTCAGCAGATCCCACCGGCAAACCCGGCCCGTGCATCGCGGATGTTACCCCGGGGTTTGCATCTTCCGCCGCAGGCTGCGTCCGCGACGGTCGTGCGTGCCGAGGACGGTTGCCGTATAACTACCGCGCCTGCCGGTACGGAACGAGGGAGGAAGCCTGCAAAGCACCACGAAGAGTCTGCTCGGGGTGCTCGCCGTTGCGGCGGCGGCCTCGACGTGGGGGACGCTCGGTATCTTCTCGAAGATGCTCTACGCGGACGGCGTCTCGTTCGAGGCGCTGGTGGCGTTCAGGGCCGTGGTCGGGTGGCTGGCCGTGATGGCCTTCCTGCTGGCGACCGGCGGGATGCGCAGGCTCCGGGTTCCGCGCCGGGACATGATGTTCCTGGTCCCCCTGGGACTGGTCGGGATCGGCCTCTTCTACCTCTTCTACTTCTACACGGTGGGGGAAAGCGCCGTGGGTACCGCCGCGGTCTTGCTCTACAGCTCCCCGGCCTTCGTGGTGGTGCTGGCTTGGCTCTTCCTCAAGGAAGGGCTCGGCCCGGCCAAGCTCGTCTCGCTCGGCCTGACCATCGGCGGCGTCCTTCTCGTCGCGGGCGCTTACGACCCGGCGAACCTGGAGGTCACCCCGACGGTGCTGGTCACCGGGTTGCTCGCGGGGCTCACCTACGGCCTGTACTCGATCTTCGGCCGCCCCGTCGCAGGAAGGCTGGGGCCGGCCGTGATCCTCTCCTACGCCCTCTTTTTCGGCGCGGTCTTGCTCTCGCTGGCCGCCATCCCCACGGTCGGCACCCTGGCAGGTCTTCCCCCCACCTCTTACGCGGTGCTCCTGATGCTCGCGGTGGTTCACACGACGCTGGCGTTCGCGCTCTACACCTTCGGGCTCGGGCGCCTGGGGGCCGGGCGGGCGGCGATCGTGGCGAGCGTCGAGCCGGTGGTGGCCGGCGTCCTTGGCACGGTCCTGCTGGGCGAGGAGTTGACGGTTCCGAAGGTCGTTGGGGCCGCGCTCGTGGTCGCCGGCGCGGTGCTGGCCCAGATCAGGTTCAGCAAAGCGGGCCGAACACAAACGCGGTAAGGCGCCGGAAGGCGGCGTTGGGCCGCGGGAAACCCATCGTGGCCCCGTACGGCCAAAGCGGGTACTATGGCCCCACGCAAAGGACGTTTACCGCGAAGGATTCGCATGGTCCGCACAACCCCGTCCGGCAGAGGCCACGGGAGGGGCGCGGGAGAAGCCTCCCCGGGTGGACCGCGGGAGGCGGGACCAGGGGGGTTCACCGGCACCGACGGATAGAGGAGGAGCGCCGTGCCGATAGAGTTCAAGGGTGGCGGTTCGGGCTACTCTATAGGGGTCGAGGAGGAGCTCCACATCGTGGACGCCACGACCGGGGAGCTCGTCTCGAAGATTGAGGACGTCATGGTCCGGCTCCCGAAGGAGCTCGCCGAGTTCGTCTCCTACGAGCTCTTCCAGTCCGTGCTCGAGATAAAGACCCCGCCCTGCGCCACCGCCGCCGAGTCGGAGAAGCACCTGCGCGAACTGCGGGGCCGCGTCGGGTCGTGGGCCGCCGCGTGCGGCGCCTCCCTCGCCTCGGCAGGCACCCATCCCTTCAGCCGCTACCGCGACCAGAAGGTCACGGAGCAGGACCGCTACACCAAGGTCATAGAGACCTTACGGTGGGTGGCCGAAAGGGAGGTGATCTTCGGCCAGCACGTCCACGTCGCCGTGCCTGACGCGGAGAAGGTCATCGAGGCCCACAACCGCCTCTCCGAGCACGCCCCGCTCCTGCTCGCCCTCTCGGCCAACTCCCCCTTCTGGCAGAACTTCGACACGGGCTTCGAGTCGTGCCGGGTCAAGATCTTCGAGACCTTCCCGCGCGCCGGCCTCCCCCCCGCCTTCCCGGACTGGGACTCTTTCGAGAGATACGTCGACCTCATGGTCCGCTCGGGGGCCATGGACGACTACACCTACTGCTGGTGGGACGTCCGCCCGCACCCGAACATAGGGACCATAGAACTCCGCATCCTCGACTCCCAGACGAGCCTCAAATACACCACGGCGCTGACGGCCCTCACCCAGTGCGTCGTCGCCCACGCCCTCGAGGAGCCCGAACCCAAAGGTCCCTACAACAAGGATCTCGCCGAGGAGAACAGGTGGCGGGCCTCCCGCCACGGCATGGACGCCGCCTTCTACGACTTGGCCACGGACACGACCGTCCCGGCTAAAGAGATGGCCAGCGACCTCGTCGAGAGGCTCACCCCCCACGCCCAGGACCTCGGCTGCGAGGCGGAGCTAGAGGGCGTGCTCGAGATAATCGAGGGCGGCACCGGCAGCCAGCGCCAGCGCGAGGTCTACGAGAACAGCGGCGACTTCCTCGACGTGGTCGCGTTCTTGATAGAGGGGACGAGGCCGGCCCTCGCCGAGGAACAGAGCTAGTTATTGAGGTTTCAGGGTTTAGGCTTCAGGTTTTAGGTCTGCTGGTCGGTTTCGGCGGTCTGTTGCGTACCAGACGACAGGCGTCTCCCTCCAGCGGGTCTCCCCGCGCGGGGTGAGGCCCGCTTTCTCGGCCACGCGACGCGAGGCGGTGTTTCCGGGTTGGATGATGCTGATGATGCGTTCGAGCCCGAGCGTCTCAAACCCGTAGGCCACGCCAGCCTTCGCCGCCTCGGTGGCGAGGCCGTGTCCCCAGAACGCGCGGTCCAACCTCCACCCGACCTCGGTCTTGTGTTCTCCCTCGGACCAATCTTCCTGATGGGCGAGCCCCGCGAACCCGACGAAAGCGCCGCTTCCCTTCTCCTCCAGCGCCCACAGCCCGAACCCCCGCCCGTCCCAGTGCTCGGCGAAGCGCGAGACCTGCGCCCGGCTCTGCTCCCGGTTCAGGACCGAGCCCTTCCCGATAAACCGCATGACCTCCGGGTCCGCGCAGAGCCTGGCGTACGGCTCGACGTCCACATCCCCCCACCCGCGCAGCAGGAGCCTCTCGGTCTCGATCTCAACCACCCTGAAACCTAAAGCCTGAAACCTACTCCTCGAACCCCAGGCTCCAGGCCCGGTCCAGATCGTAGTTCGAGTAGGCGCGGAAGGCGACCATGGTCTCGGTGCGGGCGACGCCGGGGACCTGGGCGAGCTTCTCCGGGACGATATCTGCGAGGCTCTCGAAGTCCGGGATGCGGACCATGACGACGAGGTCGTAGGGGCCGGTGACGGAGTAGGCCTCGGTGACGCCGTCTACGGCGAGCATCGCCTGGGCCGCCTCCTGGACCCGCTCCCCCTCGGTCGTGACGAGCACGATGGCCGTTACCATGCGGCTCCCTTACAGGCCAAAGGTGACCGAGCCGTTGAGGGTGTTGTTCTCCAGGGTCTTCTCGTACTCGACGGGCCCGGCCTCGATGGTCGTCTCGACCTCTTCGTCCAGGGCGCCCGGGATAAAGCCCCCGATCTCTACGGTCGCCGTACCCTTGGGCTCTATGCGGGCAACGGTGGCGTTCTTGGACTGGCGCTCGGCGTCCGTGTTGAGGACGACCTCGACGTCCACGGCCGACTCTGGCACCTCGCCGCCGTTGGCGATGGTGACGGCGAAGCTCGCCTCGTCGCCGCCCGTCAGCACGACGTTGCCGCCGGGGTAGAGCGGGCGCCCGGCGACGGTGACGCCGTTGATCTCGACGCCGTGGACGGCGCTCGGGTCGCTGCGGGCCGAGCCGGTCGAGGAGGCGGCGTCGAAGCCTATCTCGCGGTAGTCCATGAAGGGCTGGGGGTCTTCGAGGTAGCCGCCATCGCCCGTCTGGCCCGCCTGCTCCAGGGATTCGCGCACCGCCGGGACGTAGTGGTTGGCGATGATCGAGTCGCTCGTCCTGAAGTCCTCGACGGCGGTAGCCAGAGCGCCGCCGAAACCGTTGCCGCTCCCCCCGACGGCCGCGGCCAGGTTCTCGGTCGCCTCCTTGCGGACGCCTAGAGCCGAGATCAAGTACGGCTGGGCGTCCTCGAACTCGGGCGGTATCTCGTCGTTCTGCAAGGCTTGCGTGTAGAGCCTGTCGGAGTGGGTCGCCACGCGTCCGAGCGCCTCCTCGTCCACCATGCCGGGGTCGCCGCCGGAGCTCTTCAGCACGCCCTGAAGCTCGCTCCTGCCGGCGTTCGACGAGTCGCTGAGCACGCTGTCCGCGCCCGTGACGTACTTTCGGACCTGGGTCGATTCCTGGGTTGCCACGCAGCCGCGGGCCACAAAGAAGATAAAGCCGAAGGCCATGGCGAGCAGAAAGAGGGAGCCGAGAAGCGTGATCCAGGCCGGCAGCGACCGGCCGCCGCGCTTCTTGGGCCCTTTCCTGGGGCGTCCGGAGGGTCTCCCGGAGGGCCGCTTGCGGCGGGACTTCTGGGGGGCCCTGTGGGATCTACGCTCTATACGGACACCTCGTCGAGACCGGGTGGGCGAGGGGGGACTCGAACCCCCACGTCCTTTCGGACACTAGACCCTGAACCTAGCGCGTCTACCAATTCCGCCACTCGCCCGCAGACCCTTTCGGGACACGTCCTGGACCCGGGGGATTGTACCAGTTACAGGCTACAGGTTTCAGGCCGCCTCCTTCGGAGCTTTGAGGCATAAGGTTCGAGGTTCTAGGCTTTAAGGCCTGGTGCGGCACCGCCGGAGCGGTCACGAGGCCCCACTTCTGTGCGGGTGGGGACTTCGGTAACGGGCGGCGCACCGCACCCCTCGAACCTTATGCCTAGAGCCTGGAACCCAATACCTGTAGCCTGATGCCTAAAACATATACAATGCGCTTGCGTGACCGAGACCCGCTACATCGAGGGACAGGGACGTTACGCGCTGGCGGAGATGATCGGGCGCGGCGGTTTCGCGACCGTCTGGAGGGCCAGGACGCTCACCGGCATGGCCCGAAACCGGGACGTGGCCGTGAAGATCATCCCCGTCTACAACGCCGGCGAACGCTCCCGCGCGCTGCGCGAGGGCCAGATCGCCGAGGGCCTCAAACACAAGAACATCGTCCGGACCCTTGAGATCATCCCAGGCGACCACGAGGTCTTTCTGGTCACCGAATACGTCGCCGGCCTCCCGCTCGACGAGGCGGCCCGCCACTACGACACCAGGGAGCTGGTCGACTCCCTGACCCAGATCCTCGAAGCCCTCGTCTACGCCCACGGCGAGGGCATCATCCACCGCGACATAAAGCCCCAGAACGCCCTCGTTGACGACCGGGGCCGCGTGAAGCTCACGGACTTCGGGGTCGCCTTCAGGGCCGGCGATACGCGCCTCACCCGCGTGGGATTCGCCGTCGGCACGCCCGGCTACATAGCGCCCGAGATCCTCGACGGCGCGGACCCGACGGCGCTCACGGACATCTACGCGGTGGGCGCCACGGCCAGAACCCTGCTCGCCCACCAGCCCCACGAGCCGCCCCGGCGCCTCAAGGAGTTCGTGGACCGGGCCACCTCGCCCAACCCCGCCCACCGACCGCAGAGCGCCTGGGCGGCCCTCAAGCTGCTGACCGGGCGGCGCGCGCCCGTCGCCGCAGGCCTTTCAAAGACGTCGAGCAAGACCGTCAAGATCTCCGACGGCGCCAGGGACGGCGCCCTGCGCGTCGTCAACGGGCTGACGGCAGGGTGTCTCGGGTACATGCTTGGTGTCCAACTCATGGATGGGGCGCAGGCGCTCGGCGTGGCCGCGGGCCTCGGGGTGCTGGCGTACCTACTGCCGCGCCTGGGCGCCTTGGGCGTGATCGTGGCGCTGGTAGTCGTCCTCCTGCAGACCAACGCCAGCCTGGGGCTTACGATCCTCGTGCCGGTGCTCGGCGGCCTCTGGGTCGGGGGGGCAGGCTCCGCGAGCGCCGACGTCAGGAAGCTCCCGCTGGGGCCGCCGCTCGCCGTGCTGCTCACGCTGTTTATGGGCCTGGGCGGCGGGCTGCCGCTCCTCTTCGGGGCGCTCATGCGTCCGATTGGCGCGGTCCTCTCGGCGGCGGCCGGCGCGATAAGCATGATCTGCTACGAGCTGACGGTCAGGGACGGCTCCTTCGCCGATGGGCCGTCCTCGGCGATACCGTACATAGGCGCCCGGTTCTACACCGTGCCGACGCGGCTTGGGGTAGAGGCTTTGTGGGCCAGGGCGGGCCTGATACTTGAGGCATACCCGCCGCTGCCGCTGCTGGTCCTGTTGTGGGCTGGGATGGCGCTCGTGGTCTCGTTGGCCGAGTGGTCCGGGAGGTGGATCTTCGGCCTCGCGGCGGCGGTCGGGGGTGGTGTGGTCGGGTACGCGTTGCTCGTTTCCCAGAGGTCCCAGGGGGCGTTGGCCGAGGCTCTGACTTCCTTGGCACTCGCGGCTATAATATACGGGGTGTTAAGGTACCTCGTGGCGAGGGCGAGAGGGTAGGTTTCGTTGGGTTTCCTCAAAGGCATCGAGAAAAGGATGGAATCTCTGGTGGAGGGCGTCTTCGGACGGGCCTTCAGGCGCCAGATCCACCCCGTCGAGATCGCCAAGGGGCTAACCAAGCAGATGGACGAGGGCCGGATGGTCTCCATCTCCCGCACCTACGCCCCCAACAACTTTACGGTGCATCTCTCCCAGGAGGACGCCGAGTCCATCCAGGCCTACCAGGACTCCTTGAAGGACGAGTTGATCCAGTACGCCTCGACCCACGCCGAGAACAAGAGCTACCACCTGATGACCCCGCCGAGGATCCGCTTCGAGACGGAGGAGACTTTGCGCTTCGGCGAGTTCGGCGTCACCGCGAAGCTTACCGGCGGGGAAGGCCCCCGCGAGAAGGGCGCCCCGCAGGACACCTCGGGACAGACCCGCATCTTCAAGACGGAGGAGACGGGTGGCGGGGAGGCCGAGGGCACGGCGGCGATCTCGGCCGACGAGGCCCGCCAGCACGGGCTTTCGCGGGAGGTCGTGGAGGTGGTCCTAGAAGACGGCACCTACCCGCTTGAAGGCGCGGGCCCCTGGACCGTCGGGCGCTCCCAGGAGAACGACATCACCGTCAACGACCCGAACGTCTCCCGCAGGCACGCCAGGATCTCGCGCGCCGACGAAGGCTTCGTGGTCGAAGACCTCGGCTCGACCAACGGCACCCTGCTGGACGGCGCCCCGATAGACCGGGAGCGCATAGACGGCGGGGACGAGCTCACCTTCGGCCAGACGGCCGCCCGTTTTGTACGCCGCATAGACGTCCCCGGTGGGACCCCGCGGGGCGGGAGGCCCTCACCGAGCAGGAGACGCTAGGCCGTGCTCGAGCTTCAGGTGCCGCTCCTGGCGGCGAAGGCTCTGCTCTTGTTGCTGCTCTTTGCCTTTATCTACGCCGTGATGCGCCGGGGCATAGGCGACCTGCGCAGCGTCCCCGACGACGAGTCCTACGTGCCGGGTCGCGAGCGGCGGGAATCCTCCCCGAAAAAGGACGGGCGCCGCGCCTACGCCCCACGCCCGACGGGTGTCCCCGAGCTCGTCGTCGAGGAATCGGAGGTGCTGGCACCCGAGACTAGGTTCGACCTCAGGGACGGTGAGACGAGCGTGGGCCGCTCCTCGACGAGCGACGTGGTTCTAAAGAGCGACGACTACGCCTCCGGGCGCCACGCCCAGCTCACCCGCCACGGCGGCCTCCTGTACGTCGAGGACCTCGGCTCCACCAACGGGACCTTCGTCAACGGTCGCAAGACCGTGGGGGCGACACCCGTCAGGAACGGCGACAACGTCCGCATCGGCTCCACGACCTTCCGGTACGAGGAGTAGGCGTGCCGCTGCTAGAACTCCAGCCCTTCGGCGCCACCGACCCCGGCAAGGTGCGCCAGAACAACGAGGACGCCCTGCTCGTCGGCGACGGCGGGGACGAGACGCTCTTCGTCGTCGCCGACGGGGTGGGGGGCTTCGAGGCCGGGGAGGTGGCGAGCTCCATAGCCGTCGACGTGCTGCGCGGGCTCGGCCCCGAAGACTCGTTTGAGGGGGCCATAGAGGAGGCGAACCGTCGCATCCTGGCCGCCGGCCGGGGGGACGACAGGCTCTCGGGCATGAGCACGACGGTGGTGGCGGCCCGCTTCGGGGGGACGCAGCGGGAACCCGTCGTCGAGGTGGCCCACGTCGGGGACTCGCGGGCCTACCTGTTCAGGGATGGGGAGCTCAAGCCCGTTACAGAGGACCACTCCCTGGTCGCTGAGCTCGTGCGCAGCGGCGACCTGACGCGGGAGCAGGCCTTCGAGCACCCGCAGAAGAACCTCATCACACGCGCCCTCGGCACAGAGACCGGGGTGAGCGTGGACACCGCCGTCCTGCCGGTCGAGGTCGGGGACCGCTTCGTGCTCTGCTCCGACGGCCTAACGGACATGGTTCGGGAGGAAGGGGTCGAGGAGATCCTGGCCCGCCACCCCGAGGACCCGGAGGGGGCCGTCCGCGAGTTACTCTCCGCCGCGCTCGAGGCCGGCGGCAACGACAACATCACCGTCGTCGTCATAGACGTGAAGGAACGTCAGGAGGAGGAGCCGCCGCAGGCCGCGGGCGGGAGCACGGGGGCAGAAGACCGCTCCGCCGGGACGGCCGAGATGCCGAGCCTCGGGGTGCCGCCCGGAACGCCGCGGGAGAGAAAGGGCCCCCAGCCATCCCCGCCCAGGGCGCAGCAGCGACGAACTAGGGCGCCCAAGCGCCCCAAGCGGCGTTCCGGCGGGGTCGCGAAGTTCCTCGGCAGGCTCGTGAGGGGCTTGGCCGTGGTGCTCGTGCTGCTCGTGGCGCTCGTGCCGGCTTATCTGTGGGGTTCGAGCCGGTACTACTTCGCCTTCGAGGAGGGCGACGTGGTCGCCTACCAGGGCCTGCCGTACGCCCCACTAGGGGTCGAGCTAAACCGGGAGTGGCAGAGGCCAGGGCTCTCTGAGTCAGAGATCAAGGAGCCCTACGAGGAGCCCATAGAGACCCACAAGCTCTACACCAGAGGGGACGCCGAGAAGGTCCTCGGGGACATGGGCCAGTAAGGTGGTGAAGCACCCGTGACCCAGCGCGTCTCCACGCCCATGATCCTCGCGCTGCTCGTGACCACCTTGGGCTTCGCGACCCTCATCTTCGCCCAGGGCGCGACGAGCCCGCCCCTCGTCTACGGCGCCTACTACGCGGGCACCCTCTTCGCGCTCTACGTCGGGGTGCGCCTGATCCTGCCGCACTCGGACGCGCTCCTGCTGCCGCTCGTGACGCTGCTCACGGGGCTCGGGCTCGTCATGATCTTCCGCCTCACCTACAACGTGGACGGCAAGGAGGGCCTCGCCATAACCCAGGCGGTCTGGATCCTGATCGGCTCGGGCACGATGTTTCTGCTCGTCGTGTTCTTCCGCAACTACCACCGCCTCTTCGACTACAAGTACCTGCTCGCCGCCGTAGCCGTCGTCCTTATTGCCTCGACCTTCACGCCCCTCGGGTATACGGTGAACGGCGCCCGCCTGTGGGTCTCCTTGGGTCCGGTCGGCTTTCAGCCCTCGGAGTTCGCCCGCATCGCGCTGATCATCTTTTTCGCCGGGTACCTGGCCGAGACCCGCGACCTTTTGGCGGCGACGAGCCGCACCATCCTCGGCGTCCAGATACCGGCCCTCAAGTACTTCGGACCCGTCGCACTCGTCTGGGCTGCCTCCCTGGGCCTCCTCGTCTTCGAGAAGGACCTCGGGAGCAGCCTCCTGTTCTTCGCCGTGCCGCTGTTGATGCTGTACGCGGCGACCGGGCGCATCGCCTACGTGCTGCTCGGCGGGGTGCTGTTCTCCGTCGGGTCGCTCTTGGCGTTCATGATCTTCGGCCACGTCCAGGTCAGGGTGCAGGCCTGGCTCGACCCATGGAAGTATCCGGACACCACGGGGTTCCAGATCCTGCAGAGCATCTTCAACATCGCCGACGGCGGCCTGCTCGGCACGGGCCTCGGCGCCGGCTTCGCCCAGACCATCCCCGAGGTCGAGACGGACTTCGTCTTCTCCGCGGTGGCCAGCGAGTTGGGGCTCCTCGGGGCGACCGCCGTGCTGCTCGCCTTTCTCGTGTTCGTCTACCGGGGGACGAAGATAGCCCTGCTCGCAGACGACGACGCGTCCAAGCTCTTGGCCTTCGGGCTGACGGCGATGTTCGCCATCCAGACCCTCGTGATCGTCGGCGGGGTTACAAAGGCTATTCCGCTGACCGGGATCACGCTCCCCTTCGTCTCCTACGGGGGCTCGTCTGTCGTAGGCAACTTTATCCTGACGGGCCTGTTGCTCCTCATCTCCGAGCGGGCCGGGCGGCGGGAGGAGGGGGGCTCCTGAACGCCCACCTCAGGCGCAGCTTCTACCTCTTCGCCCTTGGCTTCGTGGGTCTTGTGGTGATGATGGCCTACTGGCAGGTCTACTCCAGGGAGGCCTTGGCCAACCACCCCGAGAACGGCTTTCAGACCCAGCGGGCCATAGAGTCTCCCCGCGGCCTGATCCTGGCCGGCGACGGCGAGACGGTGCTGGCGCGTAGCGAGCGTCGCCAGGGCATCTCGGGCCCCATCTACGAGCGCGTCTACCCGGAAGGGGAGCCCTTCACGGGCGTGGTCGGCTACTGGAGCACCCGCTACGGCGCCACCGGGATCGAGATCGGCAACAACACGGACCTCTCCAGCGTAGCCGGCGACCCCGAGACCTTAGACGAGCTCATAAACCGCGCCACCGGCGGCCCCCAGCGCGGCAACGACGTCGTCCTCACCCTGGACCCCGACCTCCAGCGCCAGGCCTACGAGTCGCTCGCCGCGAGCCCCACAGGGCGCGGTTCGGCGATGGCCATAGACCCCAAAACCGGCGAGATCCTGGCTCTCGCCACCTACCCTTCCTTCGACAACAACAACATCGACGAGACCCTGCCGGAGCTCTCCCAGCAGCCCGACGCGCCGCTTATCAACCGGGCGACGCAGAGCCTCTACCCGCCGGGTTCCACGTTCAAGGTCATCACCTCGGCGGCGGCGCTCAAGGCGGGGGTGCAGCCATCGGACGAGTTCTTCGATCCGGGGACTTACGAGACGGCCGGGCTCACGGTTACCAACTACCAGGGCAAGGACTTCGGGAGGATCACCTTCGCCGAGGCTCTGGCGTTCTCGGTCAACGTGATCTTCGCCAAGATCGCCATCTTCGAGGTTGGCCCCGAGCTTCTCGCGGAGACGGCCACGGACTTCGGCTACGGCGACCCGTACGACGACTTCCCCCTCCCGGTTTCAGGCTCCGACCTAGGCTACCCGGTCGAGCAGTGGGTGGACGGGAACACGGCCCAGATAAGCTTCGGCCAGGACAGGGTCTCATCCAACGTCTTCGAGATGGCCCTGGTCGCCGCGACGGTCGCCAACGGCGGGGACATGATGGACCCCCGCATCGTCAGGGAGGTCCGCTCCCCCGACGGCATCATCCTCGACAGGCCGAGCCCCACCGTCCGCAGCGACGTGCTCGACGAAGCCACCGCGGGCACGCTCAACGAGATGATGCAGAACGTCATAACCACGGGAGGGCTCACGGAGGCCGAGGTGCCCGGCGTCGAGGTCGCTGGCAAGACCGGGACGGCGGAGGACCCGCCGCGCCAGCCCCACTCCTGGTTTATCTCCTTCGCCCCGGCCGACGACCCCGAGATAGCCGTCGCGGTCATGGTCGAGAACGGCGGCGTGATCGACGCGGAGGGCGACGCGGCCACGCCCGCCATCCCCATAGCCCAGGAGCTTATGGAGGCGCACCTGAGAGACGGGGACGGGTAAAGATATAATGGGGCGTCAGTGCAACAGCTAGTAGACAACCGCTACCGTCTGCGCCAACGGCTCGGAAGCGGCGGCATGGCCGAGGTCTTTCTGGCCCACGACGACGTTCTGGATAGGGACGTGGCCCTCAAGGTCATGAGCGGCCGGTACGCCGGCGACGACGAGTTCGTCGAGCGCTTCAGGCGCGAGGCCCAGAGCGCGGCCGCCCTCTCACATCCGAACATCGTCTCGATCTTCGATCGGGGCGAGGCCGACGACGGGACGTACTACATCGCCATGGAGTACCTCTCCGGCGGAACCTTGAAGGACCGCATCCTGAAGCGGGGGGCGCTCTCGCCGCGCACGGCGGCGGCGGTGGCGTTGCAGATCGCGGAGGCTTTGCGGGCGGCGCACGAGCGGGACGTGATCCACCGCGACATCAAGCCCCACAATATCCTGATCACGGGCTCCGGCGACGTGAAGGTGACGGACTTCGGCATAGCCCGCGCGGCCTCATCCTCGACGATGACCCGCACGGGCCACATCCTCGGCACGGCCCACTACATCTCCCCGGAGCAGGCGATGGGCGAGCCGGTCGGACCGGCGAGCGACCTCTACTCTTTGGGCATAGTCCTCTACGAGATGCTCACGGGCGAGATGCCCTTCGACGCGGACACCCCTCTTGGCATCGCCATGAAGCACGTGAACGGCCACCTCGTCCCGCCGCAGGTGCTCGACTCGGGTATTCCGGACGGCATAAACGCCGTCACGGTGAGGCTGCTCGCGAAGAACCCCGAGGACCGCTACGCCAGCGACGATGAGCTTATAGAGGACCTCGAGAGGGTCGTGGCGGGCCTCGACCCTTCGGGGGCTACGATCGAGATGGCGACGGGCGCCCTGCCGACGGCGACGACCCGCCTCGCCGCCCCACCCCCGCCACCCCGCAGCGTCCGCCCGAACAAGAAGAAGAGGCGGGCCGCCCCGTTCATCCTGGCGCTCTTCGCGCTCTTGCTGCTCGTCCCGCTCGCCTGGGTGGGATACAACCTCCTCGGGAACCAGCCGCGGGAGGAGGCCCCTCCCGCCATGATCTCCGTCCCGGGCCTCGTCGGCATGGACGTTGACGAGGCGGAGGACGAGTTCGGGGACGACTTCAGGATCGAGACGACCGAGGAGGTCGAAGACGAAGAACCCGTCGGCACCATCTTGAGCCAGGACCCCGAAGGTGGCGAGGCCAGGGAAGGCTCGACCATCTCCGTGGAGGTCGTCGACACGCAGGTCGCCGACGTGCCGGAGGTCGTCGGCGACGGCCGGGCCGCGGCTGAAGGCGCCCTCAGGGACGCGGGCTTCGAGGTCTCCACGGAGGAGACGGAGAGCTCCTTCGAGCAAGAAGGCAGGGTCACGCAACAGGACCCCGGAGGCGGGGAGACCATAGAACGCGGCTCCGAGGTCACCATAACCGTGGGTACCGGGCCGGACACCGTGCCGGTGCCCGACGTGACCGGGGTCAGCGCGGCGCAGGCGGGCCAGATCCTCGAAGAGTCAGGCCTCATACTCGGGAACGTGGTCGAGGACTACAGCGCGACGGTTCCGGCGGACTCCATCATCTCCCAGGACCCGGGCGTGGGCGAGAGCCTGGAGCCCGGCGGGGCGGTTGGCGTGACGGTGAGCCTCGGCGTCGAGCAGGTCGAGGTCCCCGAAGTCTACGGCGTCAGCGTGGAGGAGGCGCAGGCGATCCTGAGCGGCGTCGGCATCAACTCCAACCCGATAGAGGTCGCCGGCGACGAGGTCGCGGGCACGGCCCTCTCTACGGAACCGGGCGTGGGCGCCCTCGTTGACCCTGGTAGCACGCTGCCCCTCTACTACAGCGCCGGCCCGCCGGAGCCCACGGTCGTCTCACCCGAACCCGAAGCCTCGGCCCCGCCACAAGAGGAACAGGACGAGGTCAACGTCCCCCAACAGAACGTCCCCCAGCAAAACATACCCCAGCAAAACATACCCCAGCAAAACATACCCCAGCAGAACGTCCCCCAGCAAAACATACCCCAGCCGAACGTCCCGCAGAACGTTCAGGAGACCGTGCGCGAGAACGAGAACGTGCCGGATAACAGCGGGCGCGGCAACGGTAACATCGGCAACGGGCGGGGAAACCGCGGCAATGGTGGGGGCGACGACAACGGCGGCGGGGGCGGGAACGACTAGAACCCCGGCGTAGGGGCGTCTCGCGAGACGCCCCTACGAACGCATCGACCCTACAAGCTCCCTATTCCTCTCCGAGAAGCTCCCGGCGGACGTAGCCCTCGAGCGCCGAGGCGGGGACCTCGGCGGGCGGGTCCACGGCGACGAAGCTGTGGCGCCCTATGGCGTTCTCCCTGAGCCAGTCCTCCCCGACCGTCTTGCCCCGCTCGGGGTCGTAGCCCGTCTCGAAGTAGGCCGTTCGGAGGCCGCCGTCCGGGAGTTCGACGATTAGGATGGGGTATTTTCCGGGCGAGTTCGCGCGGACTTTCACCGTATCTTCGGGGGATTCGTTCATGGTTGGAGTCTATACGAGGATCGGGCGCAAGAGAAGCGGGCGGGATCAGGTAACCCCCATGATAAAATCGGGACCTATGAAGACTCCTTATGACATTACTATTCGCGGAGGGGGTTCTCGTGTCAGATCCCAAACCCAAAGACGAAGAAATTGAGGCAAGAGGTGCGGATGGGGACGCCGGTGAGTCCCCACTAGACAGGCGACCGCCGAACGACCTGCCGGAGGAGCTGGTGATGGGCCGCCTCGGCCGGCTCGACACCCGGCGGGCGCTCGCGGAGCTCTGCAAGAGCGTACCGGGGCTCGACGAGGTGCTGCTGCCCCGGGGCATCCGGGCGGACGCGCTCACACGCAAGTCCGGCGGGGGGGCCGCCTTGTTGCGCGGTGTGGCGCGCAGGATCGGCGGTGACCCGGCCGCCTGGGGCGCCTTCAGGACGGCCGTGCAGGAGCAGATCCCGCCCGAGACCTTCGACGCCCTCGAGAACCTCTCCCGGGAGAACCTGGAAGAGATGGCGGAGGCCCACACCACTGAAGGCCTCCTCCTGGCGGCGTTGACCGCCGACGAGGAGCGGGACCCAGCCATCATCGAGGCGCTGACGGAGGCCTGGCGCACCGAGAAGGGCGCGGCGCAGAAGAAGGCCTCCGAGGACGCCCACGTCAGGGACCTTGAGGCGGAGCTCGAGCGCCTGAAGGGCGAGAACGAGCGGCTCTCCTTCGCCTCGCGGGCCGCCAACGAGCGGGCCGCCGCCCTCGCGGAAGAGGTGGACGTCCTAAACGGCGAGCGCAGCGGGGCCTCCGACCTCGTGCGGAAGGCCGAGGAGCAGGCCGCCTCCGCCCTGGACGCCAGGAACCGCCTCGACGAGCGCCTCGCCGAGCTCGAGAGGCGCGGCGAACAGCTGGAGCGGGCGCTCGAAGGCGAGCGGACCGCCTACTCCAGGGCCGCCGAGCGCGTGGACGAGCTCCACGAGGAGCTCGGGCGCGTGGCCGACGAGCGCGACCGCATAAAGAACGCGCTCCAGAACGCCCGCTTTACCGACGACGGCTTCGGCGAGCTGCTGGTGCGGGCGGTAAAGAACGAGGTTGGTGCCATGCCGGCCTCGCTAGACTCCGCGGCCCGGACCGCGCACCTGCTCGAGTTCATGGGCAAGGTACTGCAGGCCCAGGCGGATATGCGCGCCCCGCGCCAGCACGCCCCCAAGCCCGCCGAGGAGGAGGCCGAAGACCCCGACCCCTCCCCGGCCACGCCGGATCCGGTAAGACCGCCGGAGAACGGTTCGTCCTCTAATGGCGGCTACGCCCGGCAGAGGCCCACGCTCTCTTTCCGGGCGCTCGGGGGGGCGGGTGAGGTGGGCGGCAGCAGCCACCTGCTCGACTTCGGGGCCACGAGGGTGCTGGTGGACGCCGGCATCAAGCCGGACGGCAGGGGTCCCGCGGCGCCGAACTTCGGCGCCATCGACAAGATAGACGCGGCCGTCATAACCCACGCCCACCTGGACCACTGCGGGGCGTTACCGCTGCTGGTGCGGGACCGGCCGGGGTTGCCGATCTACTGCACCCCGCCGTCGGCGAAGCTCATAGTGAGCGCGCTCAACGACCACGCGGCGATGGGCGGCGGCCTGCCGGGCGGGGCGCCC
>CADCUT010000202.1 GCA_902805975.1 uncultured Rubrobacteraceae bacterium
ACGCGGCGCTCGGCATCGCGGCCGTGCCGCTGCTGCTCACGCTCTACATCTACTTCGCGTACGGGAGCGACCTCGGGGCGGCGTCGCTTACCCAGGACTTCACCTGGCTCCCCTCGCTCAACATGGGATATCGGGTCGGGCTCGACGGGCTCGGGTTCGGGATGTTCTTCCTGACGGCCCTGCTGACGCTCATAGCCGTGGTCGCCTCCTACGACGTGCGGGAGAACCTCAAGCAGTACTTCGCGATCCTCTTTATCGCGGAGGTCGGGATGCTGGGGGTGTTCGCCTCAGAAGACCTGATCCTGTTCTACATCTTTTTCGAGATCACGCTGATCCCGATGTACCTCTTGGTGGGCATCTGGGGCGACGGGAACCGCCGCCAGGCGGCGATAAAATTCTTCGTCTACACGTTCCTTGGCTCCACGGTGATGCTCGCGGGCTTTCTAGCCTTCGGCATCCTCGCCGGCACGTACGCGATGGAGTCGCTGACGGCGGGCGGCGGCCTCGGGCGCACGGCCCAGATCGCGATAGCTGCGCCCATCCTCTTCGGCCTGCTGGTCAAGGTGCCGGCTGTGCCGCTGCACGGCTGGCTGCTCGACGTGTACGTCTCGAGCCCCATATCCACGAACGTCGTGCTCTCGGGCATCCTGCCCAAGCTCGGCACCTACGGCCTGATAAAGGTCGCCATACCCCTCCTGCCCCAGGGCGTTCAGCCCTTCCTGCCCTACCTGGCGGCCTTCGGGGTGATCAACATCATCTACGGCGCCTTCGTGGCCTTCCTCCAGCCCGACCTGAAGGCGCTCGTCGCCTACTCGTCCATCGGTACCCTGGGGTTCATCCTCCTCGGGGCGGCCTCGGGCAACGCGGTCGGCCTGAACGGGGCGGTCTTGCAGCAGGTCACGCACGGGCTGTACTCGGCGCTATTGTTCGTGCTCGTCGGCGTGATCGCCACGAGGACGGGGACGCGCAAGATCCGGGAGCTCGGCGGCCTCGCGGCCAGGATGCCCTGGGCCGGCGGCCTGCTCGCCCTGGGCGCGATGGCGGCGATGGGCCTTCCGGGCCTCGCCGTGTTCGTCTCAGAGTTCATGAGCATCATGGGCGGGTACGACGCTTTCCCGGTGCAGGGGATACTCGCGGCGCTGGGCATCGTGCTCTCGGCCATGTACCTGCTCTACATGCTGGCGCGGGTCGTGTTCGGGCCGATCCAGAAGCCGGCCTATGAGGCTGTTGAGGATGCGGGGAGGATGGAGATGGCGGCTGCGGTGCCGCTCGCGGTGCTGCTGGTGCTGTTCGGTGTCTTTCCGGCGCTCCTGATCAGCGTCCAGCGGCCGGGCGTCGAGGCGGTCTTGAGCGCGATAGGGGGAAGCTAGTGGCGGTTACCGGACAGTCCATCATAGCCCTCCTCCCCGAGCTTGTAGCGCTCGGGTTCGCGATCCTGGTCCTCCTCGTAGGCGTGTTCTTGGAGCGTGGCGTCGGCCTCGTGGCGGGGCTCGCCGTCCTCGGCACCCTCGCGGTCTTCGGCAGCGCCGCCGGCCTGCTCGTCACCGGGTTTGAAGGCGAGTTCTTCGGCGGCGGGTACGTGGTGGACAACTTCGCCCTGTACTTCAAGCTCGTGGTCGCCGGCAGCGCCTTCTTCGCGGTGCTCGCCGCGGCGCGGTGGTCCGGGGGCACGGGGGACGCGCCGGAGTACCTGACCCTGATACTCTCCGTCGTCCTTGGGGCCATCCTGCTCGTCTCCATGCGGGACCTCTTCGGCATCTTCCTCGCGATAGAGCTCGCGACCATTCCCTCCTACGCGATGGTCGCCTTCGACCGGCGCCGGCGCGAGAGCGCCGAGGGCGGGATGAAGTACCTGATCACCGGCGTCGTCGCCTCCTCCGTGCTGCTCTACGGGATCGTCCTGATCTACGGCGTCTCGGGCTCCGCCGAGTTGTCGGCCGTCGCCGAGACGTTCTCCGGCAGCCTGACACCCGTCGCCCTGCTCGGCCTGGTGCTGCTCCTCTCCGGCTTCGCCTTCAAGGTTTCGGCCGCACCCTTCCACTTCTGGACGCCGGACGCCTACCAGGGGGCGCCCACGAGCGCCGCCGCGTTCCTCTCTGTGGCCCCGAAGGCCGCCACCTTTGCGGTGTTGCTGCGGATACTCCTCGAGGGGATGCCGGAGGCGGCGCCGACGTGGACGTCGGTGATGGCGTTCCTGGCGATCCTCACCATGTTCGTCGGGAACCTGGCGGCCCTGCGCCAGCGTAACGTGCGCCGGATGCTGGCGTACAGCTCGGTGGCGCATTCGGGGTACATCCTGGCGGCTTTCGCGGCGTTACAGGGGGCGGGCCAGCAGCGGGCCGTGGAGGCCGTCCTGATCTACTCGGCTGCGTACGCGGTCATGAACATCGGGGCTTTCCTCGTCATCGACCTCGTCGGGGAGGACGGCAAGAGCTTCAACGGCCTCTTCCGCTCCCGGCCGGCGCTCGCGGCGAGCATGGGCGTCTTCATGGCCTCGCTGGTCGGTATTCCGCCGTTCAGCGGGTTCTGGGGGAAGGCCTGGATCATCTTCTCGGGGGCCGAGTCGGGCTCGGTGCTGGTCTATGTGGTGGTCGGCGCGCTCGTCGTCAACAGCGTGCTCTCGGTGCCTTACTACTTCGGGATCATCCGCAACATGTTCTTCGAGAAGCCGACGCTGGACGCGGTCGAGCCGGCCGGGGGCGGCGCGCTGACGTTCTCCGTCTACGCCCTCGCGCTGCTGACGGCCCTGTTCTTCCTCCTTATCGTCCCGATCTCCGCCATCGCCGGTGGCTCGGGGCTGGGTTAGAACTGTACCGCCCGCCCGTACTCCCGTGTCCCGTGTCCCGCGGCTGTCCTAGGCTCGGGGCCCCGTGAAAGCCGTCGTTTTGGTGGGTGGCCAGGGGACCCGGCTGCGGCCGATCACCTACGACATCCCGAAGGCGCTGGTGCCGCTGCGCAACCGGCCGTTTATGGGGTACATGCTCGACTTTCTGCGGCGCGGGGGGCTCGACGGGGCCGTGCTCTCTCTGGGTTACCTGCCGGACCCGATTCAGGCCTACCTTGAGGGCTGGGACGGGCTTCGGGAGTTCTCGGTTGACTACGCGATCGAGGAGCGCGCGCTCGGGACGGCCGGCGGCATAAAGAACGCCGAGGAGTACCTGGGCGGCGAGACGTTCGTCGTGGTAAACGGGGACGTGCTGACGGGGACGGACCTCGCCGAGGCCATAAGGATCCACAAGGCCAGCGACGCGCTCGCCACGATCACGCTGACGAGCGTCGAGGACCCGACGGCCTACGGCCTGGTCGAGGTTGACCACGAGATGGCGGTCAAGCGGTTCCTGGAGAAGCCGGCGGCCGACGAGGTGACCACGAACCTCGTGAACGCCGGCATCTACGTGCTCGAACCCGAGGTGCTTGCCATGATACCGGTCGGCCGCGAGGTCTCCATCGAGCGCGAAGTATTCCCCGAGCTCCAGGCGCAGGGACGTATGCGGGCCCACGTCTCGAGCTCCTACTGGCGCGACATCGGCACCCCGCGCAGCTACCTGGCCGCCTCCCACGACGTGCTCTCCGGCGCGGTGGGCACGGTCCGCGAGGGCTTCGACTACGTGCAGGTCGCCCCGTCGGCCAACTGCGGCAAGAACGTGAAGCTTCTCCCCCCGCTCGCGGTGGACGAGGGCTGCGAGCTCGACACCCTCGCCACCATCGGCGGCCGGTCCTCCCTGGGCCGGGGCTGCCGCGTGGGCCGCAACGCCGTCGTCGAGGGGAGCATCATGCTGGACGGGGCCGAGGTCGAGGCCGGGGCCGTGGTGCGCGGCTCCATCATCGGCAGGAACGCCCGCGTCGAACGGGGCGCCATCGTCCGCGGCCTCTCGGTGCTCGGCGCCGGATGCATCGTCGGCGAGGGCAACGTCCTGGACCAGGGCATCCGGGTGAACCCGGGCGTCGTCCTTCCCCCGCGCAGCCTGAGGTTCTAGGTTTTAGGCATCAGGTTTTAGGCATCAGGGGCGCCACACGCACCCCTGATGCCCGACGTCGCCACGATTAGCCCGAGAGCTTGATGTTCGCAGCATCCTCTCTCTAAAACCCCCTAAAACCTGAGAGCCTCCGAAGGAGGTGACCTGAAGCCTGATGCCTACGAGTCACGCGGTTGCCTTGCCCTGCAGGTCTGCCTCGATACGTTCCAGGCTGCGGCCTTTGGTCTCCGCCACGCGGGCGCGGACAAAGATGAGGGCGGCGACGGCGACGACGGCGTAGCCCAGGAAGACGACCCCGGCGCCGACCGAGGCCAGGAGAAGCGGAAAGGTCTGGGAGACGACGAAGTTGGCGCCCCAGTGCAGAAAGATGGCGAACCCCATCGCGGTGCCCCGGATGCGCAGGGGCAGGATCTCCGGCAGCATCACCCACACCGTCGGCCCCCAGCTCACCGCGAAGGAGGCTATAAAGGCCGCCAGGCAGGCGAGGGTGATGATCGCCAGCGGGTCCGTCGGATTGTCGGGCGCGGCCAGGAGCAGCGATGAGACCCCGAGGACCACGAGGCTCGAGATCATGCCCACCAGCCCGCCGACGAGCAGCGGGACGCGGCCCGTGCGGTCGATCAGGCGTATCGCAACAAGGGTCATGACCACGTTCAGGACGCCGATCGCGACGTTGGCGTAGGTCGCGGCCTGGTCCCCGAAACCGGCCTCCGTGAGGGTCGTTGGGGCGTAGTAGATGATGGTGTTGATGCCGATGATCTGCTGGAAGACGGCGAGGCCGACGGCGACTATGAGGGCCGGCCTGACCCAGGGGGCGGCCAGCTCGCGCAGCCCACCCTCCTCGTCGCGCTCTACGTCTTTGATCTCCCGGATCTCCTGCTCGACGGCCTCCTCATCTCGGGTCTGGCGCAGCACGTCGCGGGCCTCGTCGTCCTTGCCCCTGCTGACGAGCCACCGCGGGGTCTCCGGCATGAAGTACATGCCCACGAGGAGAACGAGGGAGGGGACCACGGCGAGCCCCAGCATCGTGCGCCAGGCCTCTGAGGCGGCGAGCAGCGCGTTGATGATGTAGGCGACGAGGATGCCGACGACTATCATGAGCTGGTTGAGCGAGGAGACCGCACCCCTTATCTCCGTCGGCGCCACCTCCGAGAGGTACAGGGGGACGATGAGGGCTGCGGCCCCCACGGCGACCCCGAGGACGATCCGGAACAGCACGAGCACCCCCACGTTCGGGGCCAACGCGGCCCCGATGGCGCCTACGGAGAAAATGATGGCGGCGATAATGATGATCCGACGCCTTCCCAGCCTGTCCGAGAGCGGGCCGGCGACCCCGGCCCCGGCCATCGCCCCGAGCAACAGCGAGCTGACCACGAGCCCCTGGTAGAAGGCGTTGAGGCCGAGGTCGGCCTTGATGAACAGGATGGCCCCGGAGATCACCCCGGTGTCGTAGCCGAAGAGCAGCCCACCCAGAGCCCCGAAGAAGTAAACGAGCGCGTTGGAGCTAGTGTTGGGATTGCTTTGAGACCCCTGCGACATCCTTGTTCCTTTCTCGTAAGGTGACTCCCGACGCGGCGCAGTATACGCGCCAGCGGAACGCCGGGATACGCCCGGGGCGCCCTTTTAGATCCGGGCCTCACCGACCGATAATTTGTGCCACAGTACCGGCCTCGCCCCGGAGGACCTTTGTACGAACCCTACCTGGCCGCCCTCGCGGATCTCTTCTACCCGCAATGGTGCGTCTCCTGCGAACGGCGGGCCGGCGACGTCCTGTGCCGCCCGTGCTTCGAGTCTCTGCCGTGGGCGGGAAGCCCAACCTGCGAACGTTGCGGCGTTCCGACGGCTCTTGAGACCCCGGCCTGCGGCGCGTGCAAGAACGTGGACTTCGCCTTCGAGACGGCCCGCGCGCCGCTGCGCTACGAGGGCGTGGGGAAGGAGGTCGTGCACGCCCTCAAGTACCGGGGGTACACAGCCGTCGTCGAGAAGCTCGCCGCGCCGCTCTTGGCCGAGGCGGTGGATGGCCCCGGCAAGTTCGACGCGGTCGTGCCGGTGCCGTTGCACAGGGCCCGGCTCAGGAAGCGCGGCTTCAACCAGGCCGCGCTTCTCGCGAGGGGGCTTGCCCGCCGGATAAACACGCCCGTTTCCGATACACTAGAAGTCGTGCGGAGCACCCGGGATCAGGTCGAGCTCTCGGCCGCGGAGAGGCGCCAAAACGTCGCCGGCGCCTACGCGGCCGGAACACGCACGCGGGGCAGGCTCCTTATCGTAGACGACGTCTTCACCACCGGCGCGACCACGAGCGCCTGCGCCACCGCACTTCTCCGCGCCGGCGCCGCCGAGGTCCACGCCGTGACGCTGTGCAGGACGTGCTAGGCATCAGGTGACAGGCATCAGGCTACAGGTAGTTCATTCTGGGCCATCCGAGAACTCGCGTAGGCGACCTGGGGGCGATCCCAACAAAAACTGAAACCTGATGCCTGAAGCCGCCGACCGAAGGGAGGTAACACATGGACGTGCTGGTCAAGGGGCGGAACATCCTCGTGACGCCGGCGCTGGAGCGGTACGCGCTGGAGAAGGTCGAGCGGGTGAGCAAGTTCTTCGATGCCGAGCGGAGCGACTCGCGGGCCGAGGTGGAGCTGGTTCACGCGCGCAACCGCTCCGTGGTGGACGCAGAGGTCGCCGAGGCGACGCTGTTCATCAACGGGACCGTGCTCAAGGCGACCGAGGCCTCCGAGGACATGTACGCGTCCATAGACGGGATGGCGGACAAGCTGGAGCGGCAGGTCCGGAAGTATAGGGAGCGCCAGATCGACCGCTGGCAGGGACAGGCCAAGAACGCTCCTGCGCCCCCCGAAGAGCCGATCACCCCGGAAGAAGAGGCGAACCTCGAGGCCCGGATAGTGAGGACCAAGCAGTTCCAGATGAAGCCGATGGGGGCCGAGGAGGCCGTGCTCCAGATGGACCTGCTCGACCACGACTTCTACGTCTTCACGAGCGCCGAGAGCGGGGACATCAACGTCGTCTACCGGCGACGGGACGGCAACTACGGTCTCATAGAGCCGGCGAGGTAGGTTTCAGGCATAAGGTTCCAGGTTCTAGGGGTGGTTGGCGCGGCAGGGTCTAGACTACCGTACTAGACCCTAAAAGACCCTAAAAACCCGCGAAGCGGGCGACCTCGAACCTCGAACCTTATACCCGACCGGTAATTCGCTGTAAACTATTGCGCGGAGCGGTCCCCTGAGCGGCGGGCCGGCGCATACTGGTTCTGATCTTTAGGTTGGTGTTCCCAAGTGGCTAATCTGCTTACAAAAATCTTGAGGATGGGCGAGGGCCGCAAGGTCAAGGTCCTCCAGCAACGCGTGGGCTCGGTGACGGCCCTTGAGCCCGAGGTCGAGAAGCTCTCGGACGACGAGCTGCGGGCAAAGACCGATGAGTTCCGCGGGAGGCTCGCCGAGGGCGAGACCCTCGACGGCATCCTGCCCGAGGCCTTCGCCGTCGTGCGGGAGGCCTCGAGGCGTACCCTAGGGATGCGGCCCTTCGACGTACAGGTCATGGGCGGCATAGCGCTGCACGAGGGCAAGATCTCCGAGATGAAGACCGGCGAGGGCAAGACGCTCGCCGCGACGATGCCCGTCTACCTCAACGCCCTCTCGGGCAAGGGCGTCCACGTCGTCACCGTCAACGACTACCTGGCCCGCCGCGACGCCGGCTGGATGGGCGAGGTCTACGCCTTCCTCGGCCTGAACGTCGGCCTCGTGCAGGAGGGCCTGAACTTCGACGAGCGCAAAGAGGCTTATGCTGCGGACATCACCTACGGTACCAACGCCCAGTTCGGCTTCGACTACCTCCGCGACAACATCGCCACCTCGACGGGCCAGCTCGTCCAGCGCGAGCTCAACTACGCCATCGTCGATGAGGTCGACTCTATCCTCATAGACGAGGCCCGTACCCCGCTCATCATCTCCGGGATGCCCGAGAGCGCCGCGGACATCTACTACCGCTTCGCCGCCATCATGCCGCGGCTCAAGGCCGGCGAGGACTACGAGGTCGACGAGAAGAAGCGCCAGGTCGCCCCGTCCGAGAGCGGTGTCGAAAAGGTCGAGAACGCTCTGGGGGTTGAGAACCTCTACGACGACGTCAACACCAACCTCGTCAACCACCTCAACCAGGCTTTGCGCGCGCAGACGCTCTTCCACAAGGACAAGGAGTACATCGTCCAGGACGGGCAGGTCTTTATCGTGGACGAGTTCACCGGGCGCGTGCTCGAAGGAAGGCGGTATTCGGAGGGGCTCCACCAGGCCATCGAGGCCAAGGAGGGCGTTCAGATCCGGGAGGAGAACCAGACCGTCGCCACGGTGACGATCCAGAACTTCTTCAGGATGTACGACAAGCTCGCCGGCATGACGGGCACGGCAGCCACCGAGGCCGACGAGTTCATGCACACGTACAAGATGGAGGTCGTCTCCATCCCGACCCACAGGGACATGATCCGGGACGATGGTGACGACCTCGTCTACAAGACGAAGAAGTTCAAGTATGCCGCGGTCGTCGAAGACATCGTCGAGCGGCACGAGAAGGGCCAGCCGGTCCTCGTCGGCACCGTCTCCGTCGACGTCTCCGAACACCTCTCGGGGATGCTCAAGCGTCGCGGCATAAAGCACAATGTTCTGAACGCCAAGCAGCACGAGCGGGAGGCCGAGACGATCCTCGAGGCCGGCGAGAAGGGCGCTGTCACCATCGCGACCAACATGGCGGGCCGCGGCACGGACATCAAGCTCGGGGAGGGGGTCGCCGAGGTCGGCGGGCTCTACGTGCTAGGCACCGAGCGTCACGAGTCGCGCCGCATAGACAACCAGTTGCGTGGCCGCTCCGGCCGGCAGGGGGACCCGGGCGAGTCGCGGTTCTTCCTCTCGTTCGAGGACGAGCTCTTGCGGCTCTTCGGCGGGCAGAGGATGCAGGGGCTCATCGACAGGATCGGGCTTGAGGAAGACGTGCCGATCGAGGCCGGCATGATCTCGAACTCCGTGCGGCGGGCGCAGGAGCAGGTCGAGAGCCGCAACTTCCAGATGCGTAAAAGGATCCTCGAGTACGACGACGTGCTCAACAAGCAGCGCGAGGTGATCTACGGCATCCGCCGCGACATCCTGATGGGCGAGGACGTCGACACCTCAGGCTACGTCGAGGACGTCCTGACCGGGGTCGTCTCCGAGTACGCCTCGGCGGATGTCTACCCCGAGGAGTGGGACCTCGACGCGCTCCAGACCGAGATCAACCGCTTCTACCCCGCCACCGTCGACCTGAAGGCCCAGGACGTCGAGTCGTTGACGGGCGAGAAGGTCCTGGAGATGGTCCTCGAAGACGCCCGCGCGCGCCTTGAAGACCGCAAGGCCGAGTGGGACGGGCGGATGGCCGAGCTCGAGAAACGGGGCCTCGCCCGCACGGACGGGGTCGCCTCTTTCCCGGAGGCCGAGCGGCGGACGCTCCTCTCGGTCGTTGACTCCCGCTGGCGGGAGCACCTCTACGAGATGGACAACCTGCGCGAGGGCATCGGCTGGCGCGGCCTCTCCCAGCGCGACCCGCTTGTCGAGTACAAGCGCGAGGGCTTCGACCTCTTCCAGGAGATGGAGCGCGGCCTGAAAGAGGACTACGTCACCTACATCTACCGCATCGAGAACGTCAAGCTGCGTGAGGAGGAGATGGAGCAGTACTCCTACTCCGGCGGCTCTGAGGAGCCGAACGAGCGTCCCAAGAGCCCGCGCCGGGCCGACGCCAAGGTCGGCAGGAACGACCCCTGCCCGTGCGGGAGCGGCCGCAAGTACAAGAAGTGCCACGGGCAGCCGGGCGCCCCGCCGCTCAACGTCCCGATAAGCTCGACCGACGCCCGCGACGTGCGGACGGGATAGTTTGGCCGAGCTCAGGGAGAAGACGGCGGAGCTTGAAGGGCGCCTCGCGGAGCTTGAGGCGTTCTTCGACGTGGAGCGCCTCGGATCCGAGGTCGAGGAGCTCGGGGAGGAGATGAGCCGTCCCGGTTTCTGGGACGACCCGGAGACCGCCAAAGAGGTCTCAGGCCGCTTCTCCAGGCTACAGGGCAGGATGGAGCTTTTGCAGGACCTCCGCCAGCGTCTGGAAGACTCGGGCGAGCTTTTGGAGCTCTCCGAGGAGGACACGGGCCTGCTCGCCGAGGTTGGGGAGGAGCTCACGCGGGTCGAGAGGTCGCTCGAGGAGCAGGAGGTAGCCAGGCTCTTCTCCGGTGACTACGACGAGGGCGACGCCATCCTCACCATCAACCCCGGGGCCGGCGGGGTCGACTCCCAGGACTGGGCCGAGATGCTGGCGAGGATGTACCGGCGGTGGGCCGAGCGGCGGGGGTTCGGGCTCGAGGTCATCGAGTACACCGAGGGCGAGGAGGCCGGCATCAAGAGCGCCACCTTCACCGTCAAGGGCGAGTACGCCTTCGGGCTCCTCTCGGCGGAGCGGGGGGTTCACAGGCTCGTCAGGATCAGCCCGTTCGACGCGGGCGGCAGGCGTCACACGAGCTTCGCCTCCGTGGCGGTGGCGCCCGTCGTTGGGGAGGCCGTCGAGGTCGAGATAGACGAGAAGGACCTCAAGGTCGACACCTACAGGGCGTCTGGCGCCGGGGGCCAGCACGTCAACAAGACCGACTCGGCCGTGCGCATAACCCACCTGCCGACCGGCATCGTGGCCCAGTGCCAGAACGAGCGCAGCCAGCACCAGAACAGGGAGGTCGCGATGCGGGTCCTCCGGGCCAGGCTCTTCGAGCTCGAGCGGGAGCGGCGGCAGCGGGAGATCGCGGCCCAGAGCGGCGAGAAGGCCGACAACGAGTGGGGGAGCCAGATCCGCTCCTACGTCCTCCACCCCTATAAACTCGCCAAGGACCACCGCACGAACGAGGAGACGGCGAACGTGGACCGGGTCCTGGACGGCGAGCTGGACGACTTCGTCTACGCCTTCTTGAAGTCCCGAACCGCCGCGTAGCGCACGTGCGGGGTATCCTACTCACCCTCATAGTCGTGGCCGTACTCGTCCTCCTTATCGTTCCGTACTTCGTGCTGCCCCCGGTGCTGGAGAGCGTGGTCGCCCGCAACGTCCAGGACCGGCTTGGGCTCTCCGAGCGGCCCGGGGTGGAGCTTGAGAGCGACCCCCGGTGGGAGATGCTCCTCGGCGAGTTCTCGAGCGGCAGGATCTCTATCGGTGGGACGGACCTCGGCGGCGTGCGGGCCGAGGACGTGTCGATGGACCTCGACCCCTTCAGCGTGGCCGTGGGGGAGAGCCTCCGGAGCCGGACGGCCGTCGCGGAGGAGCCGGTCTCCGGCCGGGCGCGCCTCACGGTCTCCGAAGCAGAAGTCTCGCGGCTGGCCGGGCAGAACGCCGACGTACCCGTCAACGGCGTGGACCTGAGGCGGGACGGCGTCGCCGTCGAGTCCGAGGCGGCGGTGCTCGGGATGACGTTCCCCGTTACGGTGGACGGCGATATAGGAGTGGAAGACAACGCCCTCGTCTTCGAGCCCGGGACCGTGCAGGCCGCCGGGATGACCGTGCCGCCGGATCTGGCGGACTCGCTGCTCGCGGGGACCGCTTTTCGGTATCCGGTGGAAGGTTTGCCGTACGGGGCCAGGATCACCGGTGCGAAGACCGTCGATGGGGCCGTCGTGCTCACGGGGAGGGTCTCGGGCATCGAGCTCGGCGGTTGATAACGCCACAATTTGTTGCTAAGGTCTCGCGTGGCCGAAAAAGTTCCTGGAGGGGGAACCTCGGGCCGGGTCTCACCCGCGCGGCGGGCGGCAAGCCACATCCGGAGAGGTAATGATCCGATTCAGCAACGTCACGAAGGTCTACGGCAAAGACACGGTCGCGCTCGAGCGGCTCAACCTGGAGATAGACGCCGGGGAGTTCGTCTTTCTCGTCGGGGCCAGCGGGTCCGGCAAGTCCACGATGGTACGGCTGATCTTGAAGGAGATGGAGCCCTCAGCCGGCGCCATCTTCGTGAACGGCACGAGGCTCTCCTCCGTGCCAAGGCGCCGCATCCCGCGGTTGAGAAGGGATATCGGGTGCGTCTTCCAGGACTTCAAGTTGCTGCCGAACAAGACGGCGGCCGAGAACGTCGCGTACGCCATGGAGGTGACGGGCCAGCGGCGGCGGGTCATCCAGACGAAGGTGCCCCAGATCCTTGACCTCGTCGGCCTCTCGGGCAAGATGGACAAGTTCCCGGAGATGCTCTCCGGCGGGGAGCAGCAGAGGGTCTCCATAGCGCGGGCGTTCGTCTCCCAGCCGCCGATACTCGTCGCGGACGAGCCGACCGGCAACCTGGACCCGAACACCAGCGTCGGCATCATGCAGCTTCTGCACAGGATCAACCGCACCGGCACCACGGTCGTCGTCGCCACCCACGATCGGGAGATGGTGGACGTGATGCGCAAGCGGGTCGTCGCCCTTGAGGAGGGCCGCATCGTCCGCGACAAGGTGAAGGGGGCCTACGCCGATGAGGTTTAACCTGGGGTTCTTCCTTTCCGAGGCGTTCAAGAACATCCGCCTGAACCTGCTCATGAGCATCACGGCCGTCACCACGACCTTTATCTGCATCCTGGTCTTCGGGGTGGGGCTCCTCGTCAGCTCCCACGTCGAGGGGATCATAGGGTCCGTGCGCGAGGACGTGAGCGTCGAGGTCTTCATGCCGGGCCGGGGCGAGGAGGAAGTGATGGCCCTCGAAGAGAAGGCCAACGGCTGGGAAGAGGTCGCCAGCGTGGACAGGATCAGCGAGGAGCAGGCCCTCGCGGCCTTCAAGGATACCTTCAGGGAGCAGCCGGAGCTCTACGAGAACCTGGACCGGGGCGTGTTGCCCCCGTCGTTGCAGATCCAGCTGACCGACCCCGACATGGCCGACGAGGTCGCGGGCAAGCTCAAGGCCGAGGGCTTCACCGAGGAGAACCTGAGCTACCCGCAGCAGACCATCCAGCGTTTGAACTCCGTCACCTCGTACATGATATGGGGCCTGTACGCGGCCACCGTCCTGTTTCTCATAGCGAGCGTGCTCCTGATCTCCAACGCCATCCGGCTCTCGATCTTCGCCCGCCGCAAGGAGATAGAGGTGATGAAGCTCGTCGGCGCCTCCGACAGCTTCGTGAGGACCCCGTTCGTGCTGGAAGGCCTGATACAGGGCCTCCTCGGCGCGGGCCTCGCCGCCCTGACCGTGGTCTGGCTGAACTTCCTCTTCGTCGACTGGTCCCAGGAAGCCCTTACGTTCGTCCCCATCTCAGGCACCTCCGTCAGCACCGCCTCCGTCCTCCTGGTCCTAGTCGTCGTCGGCGTCGCCATAGGAGTCGGCGGAAGCTTCCTCTCCGTCACGAGGTTTTTGAGGAAGATATAGCTTCTAGGTTTTGAGGTTTTAGTTCGCCTCCTTCGGAGGCTTTCAGGCAATAGGGGTGCGGTGCGTATCCCGGGACCAGGCATCGCCACCACGGTCGGTCTCGCAGAGGTACGTTCCCGCGATAACCTACCTTCACAATTTCTAGAACCTAAAACCTAGAACCTAAAACCTAGAACCTGAAGCCTGAAACCTGAAGCCTGAAACCTACCCCGTGGTAAAATCTCTTTGGTGTTCACCGCTGCGTCCTACTCTGGAGTTCCTCTGTGATCATCCCTGCCGTGCTGGTCCGCCGGGGCAAGTATTCTGTCGCGGATCCGCTTTTCGTGGAGGAGCGGCGCCCGGTGCTGGTGGGCCGCAAGGTGCGGCGCGGGGCCGAGGCCGGGGACATCGTGCTGGTGAACGCCAGGGAGATGAACCGCTCGCTGCGCGGGGAGGTTACCCGCGTGATCGGACCCTCCGACGACCCCCGCAACGTCTATGAGGCCCTCTTCGCCTCCATCGGGACCGGCCGCACGTTCCCGCCGAAGGTCGAGGCTGAGGCCGAGACGGTTGCCGCCCGCCCGCCCGGCGAACGCAGGGACCTGCGGCACCTGCCGACGGTCACCATCGATGGCGACGACGCGAAGGACTTTGATGACGCGATCTCCGTCGAGCGTCTCCCGGGCGGTTACAGGGTGTGGGTCCACATCGCCGACGTCACCCACTACGTCGAACCCGGCTCCGCGCTGGACCGGCAGGCCGCCTCTCGCGGCAACTCCGTGTACCTGCCGGGCACGGTCGCGCCGATGCTCCCGGAACGTCTCTCAAACGACGTCTGCTCGCTAAAGCCGCACGTCGAGCGGGCGACGGTAACGGCGGAGATGGAGCTTACCGAGAGCGGGGAGACGAAAGGTGCCGTGGCGTACCGGAGCCTCATCGTCAGCGACGCGCGGCTCACCTACGCCGGCGTGGACGCTTTCCTCGCGGGGGACGGGGAGACCGAGCAGCCGGACCTCGTGCGCGCGGCCTTTGAGCTGTCGCGGCGCCTGAAGACCCGGGCCGCCGTGCGGGGCAAGCTGGAGCTTGGCGGGCGCGAGCCGGAGTACGAGTTGGATAGGGACGGCGTTCCCGCCGGGGCGACGACGCGGCGCTCTACGCCCGCGCGGGAGCTTATAGAGGAGCTGATGGTCCTCGCCAACGAGTCGGTGGCAGAGATGCTATCGGGCAAGAGGGGCGGCGTCTTCAGGGTGCACGAGCGGCCTGATGAGGAGTCGATGGAGACGTTGGCCGTGAGGTTAGCTGCGGTCGGCCTGCAGGCCGAGCCGACGCCCGAGACCCTCGGCACCATCTCCCAGATGGCCAAGTCTGACGCGGTCAATTACCTGATACTCCGCTCCATCCCGCGCGCGGTGTACGCACCCCGCGACGACGGGCACTTCGGGCTCGCGCTTGAGCACTACACGCACTTTACGTCCCCGATCCGCCGCTACTCCGACGTCCTGGTGCACCGGGCGTTGCTGGGGGATGAAGCACCCGAGGACGTAGCGGCGGTCGCTTCGGAGATCTCCGAGCGGGAGTACCGGTCGGCCATCTGCGAGCGCACCGCCGACGACTACACGCTGATGTGGCTTATGCGCGACCGCGTCGGCGAGGAACTCGAAGGGACCGTCGTGAGCACAGCGTCCTTCGGGCTCTTCGTCGAGCTCGAGACGGGCGCCACGGGCCTCGTTCACGTCAGCAAGCTCCCCGGCTGGTGGGAGCTCGAGCCGAGCGGCGTAGTCCTCTCGAACAACACCATCGGCGCCTCGTACCGGGTGGGGGACCGGGTGCTGGTAGAATTGGTCGACGTACTCCCGCTCATGAGGCGGGCCGAGTTGAGGGTAGTAAAGAGGCTATGACAGATTTTGCACGCAACAAGAAGGCACTGCACGACTTCACCATAGAGGAGACCTACGAGGCCGGCATCGCGCTCACGGGTCCCGAGGTCAAGTCCATCCGTGAAGGGCGGGCCAACCTCAAGGAGAGCTACGCGCGGGTGCGCGACGGCGAGGTGTTCCTTATAGGTGCTCATATCTCCCCCTACGAGAACGCGACGCAGCGGGACCAGCGCCCGACGCGCGACCGCAAGCTGCTGCTCCACCGCAAGGAGATCGACCGCCTCGTCGGCAAGACCCTGACCGAGGGCAACACGCTCGTGCCGCTCAAGCTCTACTCCAAGAACGGCGTCCTGAAGCTCCAGATCGGGGTCGCAAGCCGCAAGCGCGAGTACGACAAACGCCGCGACATCGCCCGCAAGACCGCCGAACGCGAGATGCAGCGGGCCGTCAAGGAGAGCCTGCGCCGGTAAGGCCTCGCCGGTCGGCGGTGGATTTACCTTTGCACGATGGTAGAATCTACCTCGTACATGGGGGCGTTCTGGCTTCGACGGGAGTGGTCAGCGTCCAGTGAGACGAGCCGAGTTTGCTGGAGACTCGTAAAACGCCGGCAACCAAGATACTCGCCACTACTGACGAGATGGCTGTCGCTGCTTAAATAGCCGACGCCCATCGGCCCGGGCGGCCCACGGCCCGGTTTCCGGTGTCATTGAGTGGGCTCCACCTCAGGGGTTCTGGCCCGGAGCTTCTGGGGGACATTTAACGGGCTAGCCCCGCGGCGGCGCCCCGGTCCGTCGCGAAAGGCGAAATTTAACCGGGAGCTACGCTCGTAGAATCTCACGGACGGCGCGCTCGCGGACGCGGGTTCGAGTCCCGCCGCCTCCACTACCGGGCCCCGGAAGGAGAATCCTTCCGGGGCCCGAGCACGCTCCCTCCGGGGACTTTCGGTACGTCGCTGCGCGGGTTTCGGCTCGTCTGTGGTGCGGCTCTCTGGTGATTGCGTGTTGGGGTGCTTTGGGAGGGGCTTTCGGGATGGTCTTGAGCAGGGCCGATCGTAGGTTGACGGGCTCGAGGTGGTTTAGATGTAGTCGAGGATGGCCGGGTCTGTGGGGGAGAGGGCGCAGATGAAGGCCGGTTCGTGGTAGTCAGTTTCGTCTAGGTTGAAGTCGTTTTTGGTTATCCAGAGGCAGTCCTTGACTTGGGGTTTCCGACCGGTCTCTTCGATTAGTTCGCGGTGGAGGGCAGTGCGGGTGTCTTCCAGCAATTCGACCTTTCGGTCGGGATAGATCCGGTAGTTGTCTTGATCCGCCTTCGCGAAGAGCACGTACCGAATTTGATGCCTGGGCCGACGCCCCGGTACTCGAAGTGACGGTCCCGACGGTCGGAGGAGCCAAAGCTCAGGTGGGTGAGTTAGAAAGTGCCCCAAACGGATATAATAAAGCCCCGTGAGCGATCCACGGCCTATCGGGGTTTTCGATTCTGGTGTCGGGGGGCTGACGGTGCTGGCGGAGATCCGGGACCGGCTGCCCTACGAACATACGGTGTACTTCGGTGACACGGCGCGGGTCCCGTACGGGCCGCGCGACCCCGCGGAGGTTAGGTGGTTTGCCTTCGAGATCGTGCGCTACCTGATCGAGCAGGACGTGAAGATGGTCGTGATCGCCTGCAACACCGCGGCGGCGGCGGCGCTGAGGACCCTGCAACGCTCCTTCGACGTCCCGATCATCGGGGTCGTGGAGCCGGGGGCGCGCGCGGCGGTCGAGGAGACGCGCAACCGGCGGGTGGGGGTCCTGGCTACGCAGCTCACCGCCAGGAGCGCCGCGTACCGGCGGGCGGTCCACTCGCTCGACGCCGGCATCCAGGTCTACGAGCAGGCGTGCCCGGAGTTCGTGCCCATGATCGAGAAAGGGATAGTCGACGGGCCGGAGCTCGAGTCCGTCGCCTCGGGGTACCTCGAGCCCCTGATGCGGCAGCGGGTGGACGCCGTCGTGCTCGGCTGCACCCACTACCCCCTCATCTCCACGCCCATCAACCGCATCCTGGGGCCGGAGGTGCGCCTGATCTCCTCCGCCGGACAGACCGCGCTTGAGGTCGGCCGCATGCTCTCCCGCCGCGGCCACCTGCGGCGTCCGCGTAGTACAGAGGACGAGGGAAACGCCACCTACGTCTGCAGCGCGGACCCGGAAGAGTTCGCCACTTTGGGCAGCCGCTTCCTCGACGAGGAGATAGAGGCCGTGTCGCCCGCCGCGGTCATTTAAAGCCTTGTGCCGCTTTGTTATACTCATCCCGGTCTCCGCGGGGCGTGGCGCAGCCTGGTAGCGCACCTGCTTTGGGAGCAGGGGGTCGGAGGTTCGAATCCTCTCGCCCCGACAGCAGAGCCCGGAAGACCTAAACAAGCGGGTGTAGCTCAATGGTAGAGCTCCAGCCTTCCAAGCTGGCGATGGGGGTTCGATCCCCCTCACCCGCTCTCCTCTAGGCGTTCCCCAGGCGCCTCACGGTCCCGACGACCTCCGCTGGTGTGGAGAGCTTGTCGAGGACCTCGTCCGCGCCCTCGCGCATGGCCCTCTGGATGTTGGTGGGGTGGAGGCTCGCGCTCATGATCAGGACGGCCCCGTCGGGGTTCGCCTCGCGCAGCTCCCCGATCAGGTCAGCGCCGTTGCCGTCGGGGAGGCCGAGGTCAAGGACCACCACGTCGAACTTGGAGGTCGCGGCCTGGCTGCGGGCCTCGGCCATGGTACCCGCCTGGGCCACCACCTCCAGGTCGGGTTGGTTTTGGAGCAGGGTCACCATGAGGTCCCTGAAGTCGGGGTGGTCGTCCACCAGCATGATGCGGGTCAGCGTCGCGAGACCTTCCCCCGTCACGTCCTAACCTCCCTGGGCAGGGGGGCCCGCAACCGCACCCTGGTCCCCCGGCCCGGCTTGCTCTCGATCCGAAGCTCCCCGCCGACGGCCGCCGCCCTCTCCCGCATGCTGCCCTGGCCCACGCCGGGCACGGTCTCCTGACCGAAACCCCGTCCGTCATCTGAGACCTCTGCGATCATGTCCTCCCCTTCGGTCTTGAGTACCACCGAGACCCTGCGGGCCTGCGAGTGCCGCCTAACGTTGGTGAGCGCCTCCTGGAGCACGCGCCAGATCTGCGTCCCGGTCTCCCCCAATGGGGACGTGGGGAAGCCCGGCTCCACCTCCAGCGCGATGTCGTACCCGCGGGCCATCGAGCGGTTTCGCCGCACTAGGGACTCGACGAGCTCGGGGAGGGGCTGGTCAAGCTCCTCCTCGATGCGCAGGTCGTGGACGGCGTCCCGCAGCCCCTGCGCGGCCCGCCTTACCGCGTCGATGGCCCCCTGGAGGCGTCCCTCCAGCTTCGTGCCTTTGGCCTCGATCATCATGACCCCCATAGCGGCCGCGGAGTAGGAGAGGTCCTGCAGGACCCCGTCGTGCAGGTCGCGGGCCATCCTGTTGCGCTCCGCCTCCCTCACCTTTCGTAGCGACTCCTCAGCGCGTCTGGTATCGGTAATGTCGCGGAAGATGTTTACCGCCAGGATGACCTCTCCTTGCGCATCGAAGACCGGCGCGGCCCTGACGAGCGCCCACCGCTCCTCGCCCGTGGCCAGCACGCGGAAGCGCACCACCTCCTCAGCCCCCTCCTCGCCCGCGAGGGCCCTGCGACCCGGCAGGTTCTGCACCGAGAGAGGCCGCCCCTCCGGGTCGAAGACCTCGAAGTTTGCCATCACCTCCCGCGCCGGGGCCCCCACCAACTCGCGGGCCGAAGGGTACCCGACCAGTTTGGCCGCCACCTCGTTGGCGTAGAAGAGCCGCCCTGTCGGGTCCTGGGCCGTAATCCCATCAGCCACCCCGAGGAGGATGAACTCTAGCTGATCCCGGGAAGCCCGTAGCTCCTCCTGCGCGCGCTTTCGCTCGGCGATCTCGGTCTGGGCCTCCTGGAACAGCTTCGCGTTGTCCACCGCGAGGGCCGCGCGACGGGCCAGCTCCAGGGCGACCTGGAGGTCGGCCTCCCCGTAGGCCCGCCCCGACTCCGCGGCGACCAGCGAGATCGCCCCCAGCGTCCGGCCCCGCGCGAGGAGCGGGACGACGATGTAAGACCTCAGGCCGAGCTTCCTCATGATCTCGCGGTGCTCATCGTCGCGGGCGGCGCCCTCGATCAGACCTGGGGGTATCTCCGACATCATGTCCGGCTCCCCGGTCCGGAGCACCTGGTGTACGCCCCTCGGGGCGTTCGGGTCCGAGGGGTAGCGCTCCTGAAGCTCGTAGGCGAGCGCCACCTTCGCGGGCTCGAGATGCTCGACGGCGAGCCGCTCCAGCGCGCCGTCATCCCCGAGGACGTCCACGGCGCACCAGTCCGCGAGCGTCGGCACCGCCAGGCGCGCGACGTTTGAGAGCGTCACCCGGTAGTCGAGCGAGGCTGCGAGCGCGTCGCTCGCCTCGGCCAGGAAGCGCTGCATCTTCTCGGCGAGCCGGATCTCGGTGACGTCCCGCTGGATCCCCCAGGCCCGAACCAGGCGCCCGTCTTCGACGATGCCCGTCAGGTTGTTCAGGAAGTTCTTTGGCCTGCCCTGGCTATCGGGCTCCTCCGACTCGGCGTCGGTGACCCGGTACCCGGAGCGCACGAAGGCTTCCAGGTACTCCTGGTTCTCGGGCACGGAGCGGGGCAGGAACTCTCCCAGGCGCGCCCCGACCAACTCCTCGGCGCGGGAGAAGCCGTACATCGCCGCCATCGCGTCGTTGCACTCGGCCAGGTAGCCGTGGCTGTAGAACCGCTCTATCTGCTCTTGCGCGGGCAGGTCGGTAGGTACCGGATCCTCGAGCTCGAAGCGCCCGATCCCCTCGGTCGACTGCTCGACAAAGCCCCGGTAGCGCTCGGTGCTGCGCCTGATCTCCGCCCCGGCCAGCCTGGATGCACTAACGTCCCGGAAGTACACGGAGAGGCCGTCGTCGGAAGGGTAGATCCGGCCCGCAACCCACGTGCCGAGTACGGGGGAGGCCGTCTCGAACTCTATGGTCGTCCGCCGCTCCGCCGCGAGCGTCATCTGCTCGTGGAGATCCGAGCCCGCAAGCTGGGGAAGCTCTTCCCAGATCTCCTTGCCTAGCAAGTCGGCCCGGAAGCGGCCCCAGAGCTCCTCCGCCCTGCGGTTGACGTAGGTAAACCGCCACATCCCGTCGACCGCGAAGAAGGCGTCGCTTATGCTCTCCAGGATGCGGGAGAACTGCTCCCGGGTCACCTGCTCCCGCAGGAGCATGCGCTCGCGTTCTTCGGCCTTCACGCGCTCCGTTATGTCCCGCGTGACCTTGGCGAAGCCGCGGATGTCCCCGTTCTCGTCCCTCAGGGCTGTGATGACGACGTCTGCCCAGAACCGGGACCCGTCCTTGCGGACCCGCAGGCCCCTCTCCTCGTAGCTGCCCTCGGCCGCCGCGATGCGCAACTCCGCCGCGGGGTGCCCGCGCTGGATATCCCCCTCGGTGTAGAAGGCCGAGAAGTGCCGGCCCAGGATATCGTCGGACCGGTAGCCCTTGATGCGCTCGGCCCCCCTGTTCCAGGTGATGACGTGTCCCTCGGGGTCGAGCATGAAGATCGCGTAGTCCTTGACGCCCTCAACCAGCAGCCGAAAGCGCTCCTCGCTCTCGCGCAACAGCTCCTCGCTGCGCCCGAACGCCTCGCCTTTTACGGAACCCACCGACATCCCTCCCCCGACCACCAGGATCAGTAGCCCGTATTGTGGCATAACCTGCGGCCCCGTTGCACTTCCCCCCGCGCCCTTCCGCTATAATCCTCCCCGCGGCGCCCGACATCCGGACGGCTCCCGTGACCTGACGCACGGTGCTTCCCGCAAGGCCGATGCGCCCGTAGCTCAACTGGACAGAGCAGCGGACTTCTAATCCGGGAGCGGTTATCCTGATACGTCCTAGCAGATAACGTTATATGGCCTAGATAAAGCGGAAACCCGGCCCCTCCACAGGACCGGGTTCTTTTGTGTCCGGGTGTGTACTGGCCTCTATTGCTGCCGCGTTGCTGCCATCGCTGTGCATCGGTTAGCTCTTTTCGGGGGACACAATCTTGTCCAGGGCCCGGTCGTACGCTGTGTGCAGGTGTCCCCGCTGCTTGAAACGTTGTGCGGGATGTGCCTTGTTCCAGTCTTGCAGCAAAGCTTCCCAAGTCTTTCCTTCGTTGCGATTCACGAACTCGAATACGGCAAGGGACTTGGCTTCGAGGGAGCGGGGCGCCTTGCCGACAACCTCCCTCTGTGCGTCGCGGTAGTACCCTGCAACCTCTTCCGGCGACGTCCAACTCTCGACCTCTATCGTGATCGTACTGCGCGAGAAGTCGAAGTGCGTGGCCTTCGTATAGGAGATGTGAGCTGGGTCGGTAGCTATGAACTCTCCGGTCAGAACGAACCATGAACCCTTGTCCGGATCGATCGGATAGCCTCTAAGACGCTTCTCGGAGATCCTCGTCAATTCGTCCAGGACGCTACCCTCCTTCACCACCACGTATCGATCGGGCTGGTCTGGGTAGGGAAAGAGTATGAGGTCGGGCGCGGGGGCGGGGGGGAAGAACGAGCGCCTCGTCGCGATGTCCCGAGGCCCCAACACGTCGCCGGGAAATACGAGGCCGTGCGTACGGCTCAGCATCAAGGGGCGTAGCTCGGAGCGCAGAGGCCCCTTCTTGCCTTGTCTCGCGACAATCCTGTACGGCCCCTCCTTGTCTTCGCCGTTCTCGATGCCGAGTGGCCTGAGTAGAGACCCCAAGTCATCAACCCCCCGCACGAAGTGGTAGCGGTGGTTGGCAATTAGGGGGGAGCAGATAAACTGCTTCGCCTCCCCGGTATTGAGGAGCTTCCCTCCCAAGATCTGATTTCTGAACCGCCGGATGTCCGGGTGGTTGCCGGCGAAGCGTGCGAGGTATCTCCCCAAGGCCGCTTGCCGTTGCCAGGGGCCGGCTTTCTTCCCGCCGACGCGCCCCCGTTTTAACGACAACGTGCCCCCGTCGGTAAGAGGAGGTTTCGCGGGTTCGCTATGCTTCTGCCAATAGCTGAGATAGTCGTTCCACGCCCTATCCATTTCGACCTCGAACCAGTCATCGAAGTAATCTGAGCCCTCGTTCGCCGCCCTGTAGAACTCTTGCTCCAAATCACTGTATCTGCCGAGAAAGCTCTCTATGAAACCTTCGTCATCCACTACCCGGCTTTTGATGCGGTTCGCGATCTGTTCTTTTGCGTCCACCGCCCTCGCCTCCTCCGTTCACTTTTATAAAGAACTAACTGTGAACACAACGAGAGTATTCTAACCTAGCAGCAGAGGACAGAACAGACTCGGAGGTGTCGATATGGAGACGGAAACCCGCGAATGGCTAACGGTCTCGGAGGTGGCGGAGGAGTTGGGCATCCCCAGAACCCGCGGATATGAGCTCATCGCCAAAGGCGATCTGCCGGCCGTCCGGATCGGGGAGAGGACCATCCGGGTGAACCGGCGCGAGCTTGAACGGTTCTTGCTGGAGACGAGGCGAGTA
>CADCUT010000203.1 GCA_902805975.1 uncultured Rubrobacteraceae bacterium
GGCGGCAACCAGACCTCGAACTTCTCCTACTATACCTCCCAGTTCTACGGGTTCGACGACGACTCGATCATAGAGACCGTCGAGGCGGTGGACGAGTACACGGTGCGCTTCGGCCTCAGGGAGCCGCTCGGCCCGTTCTTGCGGAACCTGGCGATGAGCGCGTTCGCCATCGCCTCACCGACGGCCATTGAGAAGGATGTCGAGGCGTTCTGGGAGAACCCGGTCGGAACCGGGCCTTTCAGATTCGAAGCCTGGGACAAAGGCTCCGAGGTGCGCGTGGTGGCCAACAACAATTGGTGGGCCTCCGACCTGCCGGCAAATCAGGGCGGGGGCGGGCCGAACGTGGAGAGGATCGCGTTCCGCTCCATCGAGGACAACTCCTCCAGGGTCGCCTCCCTCTCCGGTGGGCAGCTCTCCGGGGCCGACGGCCTTACCCCCGACGACGTGCCGACCGTCGAGGAGAACCCCGACCTTAAGGTTCTGACCCGCCCGCCGCTCAACATCGGCTACCTGGCGCTCAACACGCAGAAGGAGCCGTTCAACGACCTGAACGTCCGCCGGGCGATGGCGGCGGCCATAAATATGGAGGAGATCGTCCAGGCCTTCTTCGGGGACACGGCGCAGGTGGCGACCAACGCCTACCCCCCGACCGTGCCGTACTGGCGCGAGGCGACCGAGCCCTACGGCTACGACCCTGACGAGGCGCGCAGGCTCCTCGAAGAGGCCGGATACGCCGACGGATTCGACATGGAGTTGTGGTTCATGCCGATCCCGCGTCCCTACATGCCGGACGGCAGGGGTGTGGCCCAGGCGATGCAGCGGGACCTCGAGCAGGTCGGCATCACCGCCAAGCTCGTAACCCGCGAGTGGGGGACGTACCTCGAGGAGACGAGCCGCGGCACGCACGACGCCTGCATCCTCGGGTGGACCGGGGACAACGGCGACCCGGACAATTTCCTGAACGTGCTGCTCTCCTCCAAGAGCGCGACACCCGAGGACGCCCTCAACGTCGCCTACTACAAGAACCCCGACCTCGACGAGATACTCGACCAGGGCGCCACCACCATCGACGATAACGAGCGCCGGAGGCTCTACGAGGAGGCGCAGGTCATCGTCCACGACGACGTGCCCTGGGTGCCGATAGACTACGCCCAGCCCCCTTTGGGCTACCAGAAGAGCGTCACGGGCGTAACGCCCAACCCGACCGGCAGCGAGGCTTTCAACCCCGTTGAGTTGGGCGGTGGCGGGGCGTAGCGGGCCTTAGGAGGACGGCGGGGGAGGGTCCGGCGTGATTACCTCGTGATTACCTTTATAGGGCGCAGGCTCTTGCAGCTCATCCCTGTGCTGTTCGGGGTCTCCCTCGTCGTGTTCTTCATGGTCCGGGCGATACCTGGGGACCCGGCCCAGATCCTGCTCGGCCAGACCGCGACCCCCGAGGCGGTGGCCGAGGTCAGGACGCGGCTCGGGCTCGACGAGCCGGTCATCGTCCAGTACCTGCTGTTCTTGCGAGACGCGGCCACCGGCGACCTCGGCGACTCGCTGGTGGAGGGCAAACCCGTCACCACGGCGCTTCTGGAGAAGTTCCCGGCGACGCTGGAGCTCGCGCTCGCCGCACTCCTGTTCGCCGTGGTCATCGGGGTGCCCATCGGCGTCATAGCTGCTGTCAGGCAATACTCCTTTCTGGACAGGATCACCTCGGTCATAGCCCTCACGGGGGTCTCCATGCCGATCTTCTGGCTCGCCATGATACTGGTCGTCATCTTTACCGTGAACCTCGGCCTCCTCCCGTTCCCGGGCAGGGTCGGCAACGAGGTCTCCTTCACGAGCTACACGGGAATCTACACCCTCGACACGCTTATAACCCTCAACTTCCCGGCGTTCTGGGACGTCTTGAAGCATTTGATCATGCCCGCCGTGGCCCTCGGAACGATACCGATGGCGGTCATCACCCGGATGACGCGGAGCAGCATGCTGGAGGTGATGAACGAGGACTACGTGAGGACCGCCAGGGCGAAGGGTGTTGTGCCGTGGCGGGTCGTATTCCGGCACGCGCTCAGGAACGCGATGCTGCCGACGGTAACGGTGATAGGCCTGCAGTTCGGCCTGTTGATGGGAGGGGCGATACTCACCGAGACGATCTTTACCTGGAACGGGATCGGTCAGTTTGCCATCCAGTCGATAGACGGCCGGGACTACGCCGGCATCCAAGGCGTCGTCCTCTACGGCGCGATCTTCTTCGTGCTCATCAACTTGCTGGTGGACGTGCTCTACGCGATCCTGGACCCGCGGGTGAGGTTGTAGGGGTGGCGGGCTAGGATGGCAGGGACCCAGGTCAGGGAGGCGCCGGTCGCGGGGGGCGTTCGGACGCGCACCCGCTGGGGCGACTTCCGCCAGGCTTTCTTCGGAAACAAGCTCGCCGTCGTCGGGCTGGTGGTCATAGCGCTCTTCGTCGTGATGGCGGTCTTCGCGCCGCTGCTGGCGCCGTACGACCCCATCAGGGATCAGAACCTCACCGAGCGGTTCGCAGGGCCGAGCGCGTCCCACCCCCTCGGCCAGGACGAGCTCGGGCGTGACATCCTCTCGCGCATCATCTTCGGGGCCAGGGTCTCGCTGACGGCGGGCCTTGCTGCGGTCGTGTTCGCCACGGTTTTCGGGACGCTCGTCGGGGTCGTCGCCGGGTACGCCGGGGGGCTCGTCGACTCCATTTTGATGAGGCTCATGGACATTATTCTGGCCTTCCCGAGTATCTTGCTCGCCATAGTGATCGTGAGCATATTGGGGCAGGGGCTCACGAACGCGTTGCTGGCCGTCGGGGTGGTCCTTCTGCCGCAGATAGCGCGGGTGGTCCGCTCCTCGGTCATAAGCATCAGGGAGCGGGACTACGTGGAGGCCGAGCGGGCGATAGGGGCCTCTGACGCGCAGATCGTGTTCGCGGCCATCCTGCCGAACAGCCTGGCGCCCCTGATCGTGCAGTCGACCCTCGCCCTGGCCACGGCGATCCTGGACGTCGCGGCCCTCTCTTTCTTGGGCCTCGGCGCCCAGCCGCCCCAGCCCGAGTGGGGGGCGATGCTGACGGACGCCTTCAGGAGCGGCTTCGGGGTCTTCACGGAGGGGCAGCACGCGATCATCTTCCCCGGTGTGGCCATCGCCCTCTCGGTGCTGGCCGTGAACTTTATCGGGGACGGCCTGCGCGACGCCCTGGACCCCCGCCGCCAGCGCTAGGGACCCTCGACTCTCGCGTTGTTTTGTGGCGCGGGGGCTGTATCATATCGCCCCGTGAGGAGCAGACCTTACGGGTCCTGGACCCGCCAGGAAGGAGAATCGACCCCCTCGCGGGGCAGCAGGCGCGCGTCGTCGTCCGCGCCGGGGCGAGACCGCGGGCGAACGCGCGTCTACTCGGGCGGGCTTCGCTACGACCGGCTGATCATGGTCTTCGTCGGCGTGGCGCTCGTGCTCGTCTCGGTGGGCCTCGTGTTCGCCGACGTGCGGGAGGCCGGAAACGCCGTCCCGGCGGCGCCCAAGGATCGGGACATGACGCTCACCGTGCCGAGCATGAAGCGGGTCAAGGAGATCCCCGTCTACGGCGGCCCCATAGAGGACGAGGCCGCCCTGCGCAACGGAACCCTGCACGTGGATGATACGGGCTTCCCGTGGGAGCGGGAGGCGAACGTCTACATCGCCGGCCACCGCCTCGGCTACCCGCGCACCGACAGCTTCCTCGTCTTCTGGGACCTCAACGAGCTAGAGAGGGGACGGCGGGTCCTGCTGAAGGACTCTGAGGACACCAGGTACGTCTACAGGGTCTTTGACCGGCGCATCGTGGGGCCGGACGAGGTCTCCATCAAGAAGCCCATCGCGGGCAAGAACATCCTGAGCCTCCAGACCTGTACCCTCCCGGACTACAAGGAGCGCCTGGTCGTGCAGGCCGAACTCGTAAAGACCGTGAAGGCGCCGGTGGAGAAGGCTTCAGGCTCCGGGCATCAGGTTTCGGGTTCTAGGCTCTAGGTTCTAGGTTTTGGGCTCGGGGGCGGACGTACCGCCGACCAGAGCCGACCTCCACCGGCGAACGGGCTCTATGGTCTGAGCCCGTACGCAGCGACCCGTACCTGACAACGCACAGGCTTTCTCTACGGCTCGTCCCGAAGCCTCAAACCTCAGAACCTAGAACCTAGAGCCTCCTCGCCTTCAGCGAGTACATGAGCGGTATGCGGGGGGTTCCTTCCGGCAGGCGGTAGGTGTCGAAGCCGGTCTTCTCGAGGATGGGCCAGCGGGGGAAGAGCGTGTAGTCGTGCTCGTGGAGGAACTCGAGGACGAGGCCGGCGTCTATGAGGGCCGTGACGACGTCCGAGAGTGTGTGGTTCCACTCGTAGGTTACGTTGTTCTCCGTCTCGGCTTCGAGGTCCGCATAGGTGCCCGGCTCGTCCCAGACCTGGGGCTCGTCGGTGTGGAAGTAGTCGTGCTCTACGGTAAGGTCGTCGTCGCCGAAGACGTTGGAGAAGGGGTGGAACTCCGCCAGGTAGAGGAACCCGCCCGGGCGCACGAGGCCGGCCGCCACCCTGGCCCAGCGCGCTATATCCGGCAGCCAGTTGAGGGCGCCGAGGCCCGTGTAGACGACGTCGAAGGTCCGGCCCCCGAGGGCCTCGTCCGCCGCGTACACGTCTGAGCTGACGAAATCGGCTTTGATCCCGATCTCCGCGGCGAGTTCTCTGGCCGCTTCGATGGCGGGTACGGAGAAGTCGAGGCCCGTGACCCGGGCGCCGCGGCGGGCCCAGCTCAGGGTGTCCTTGCCGAAGTGGCACTGGAGGTGGAGGAGGTCCTTGCCCGAGACGTCGCCCATCTCGGCGAGCTCGAAAGGGCGGAGGTGATCCTCGCCCGCCTTGAAGGCCTCGACGTCGTAGAACTCGCCGCCGACGTGGATCGGGACGCGCTCGTCCCAGCTAGCCCTGTTCGTCTCGCGCCACCGGTTCTGCCAATCGTCTCTGTTCATCGGTGCCTCCTTGCGGTCGGGGCCGCCTGGCGCGGCGGGCGGGTTGTTATCGGTGCCTCTCGGGGGCCAATCTATAACCGGCGGGCGTAGTGGACGATGGTCTCCTCCAGGTCGTCTTGCTCTTCGCGGCCTGTCCGTGCGAAGCCGCGGGTCTCGTAGAGGCGGTGGGCGCGGGGGTTCTGGGCGTTCGTCCAGAGCTGCGCGCGGTCGTAGCCGCGGGACCGGGCCTCGGCGAGCACGGCGTCGACCAGCGCCCCGCCGATGCCTTCGCCCCAGCGGTCGGGCCTGACGAACACCGCCCCTACGTGGCAGAGGTCCCGTATGGGCGGCCCGGCTCCGTCGTCCGCGAGGCCCTGCATGCCCACCGCCATGCCGACGACCTCGCCGCCGGACTCCGCGACGAGGAGGAAGGCATCCGGGTTCTCCATGTGGGCGCGGACCCGTTCGCCGTGGTGCGGCGCCGCGGGACCGCACCTGCGGGCCTCTTCGGCCGCGCGCCACACCCCGAGCGCGGGCTCGAGGTCGTCCCCTCCGCCGCGACGTATCGCTGGTTCTTCTCTCACGGTCTCCCGAGGTTCTCGATGCGGAGTGGCTCGACATCGTCGGCGAGGTCGAAGCCGAAGACCCGCGAGTAGAAGAAGAGCTCGCCCTCGAGCGCGCGCTTGATGTTCTCGGCGCGGCGGAAGCCGTGCTGCTCGCCCTCGAACGGGACGTAGGCGACGGGGAGGCCCTTGTTCTTCAGGGCCTCGAACATCGTCACGGCCTGGTTCGGGGGGACCACCTCGTCCTCAAGGCCCTGGAAGAAGACGACGGGGCAGGAGAGGCCTTCCGTGTGGTGGATGGGGGAGCGTTCCCGGTAGAGGTCGGCGCGTTCGGGGTAGGGTCCGATCAGGCGCTCCAGGTAACGCGACTCGAACTTGTGGGTCTCCTCCGCCAGGGCCTCCGCGTCGCTGACCCCGAAGTGGCTCGCACCCGCCGCGAAGACGTCCCTGAAAGCCAGCGCGCACAGCGTCGTGTACCCGCCCGCGCTGCCGCCCGCGATGAGGAGCCGCTCCCCGTCCACGAGCCCCTTCTCTGCGAGATACGTCGCCCCGTTCGCGCAGTCGTCCACGTCCACCACGCCCCACATCCCGTCGAGCCTCTGCCGGTACTCGCGCCCGTAGCCCGTCGAGCCGCCGTAGTTGACGTCGAGCACGGCGATGCCGCGGCTCGTCATGTACTGAACGCCCAGGCTCAGCGACGCCGCCGTCATCGCGGTCGGACCGCCGTGGCTGTGGACGAGCAGCGGCGGGAGCTCGCCTTCGGGCGCCGCGTGATCCCTATTCGCCGGCGGGTAGAAGAAGCCGTGGGCCGTGAGGCCACCCTCCGTCGCCCATTCGACGGTCTCGGGGACGGAGAGGTAGCCGGGGTCCACATCGAGGTCGCTCGAACGCCGCAGCACCTCAAGTTCGCCCGTCCGTGCGTCCAGCCTGACGACGGAGGAGGGCTCCGTCGCGGAGCCGGCGAGGAACAGGACCGTGCCCGTGGCCGGGTCCGTCCGGACGGAGCCGATGGTCGAGTAAGGCGTCTCTATCTCGGCCAGCTCTCCGGACTCCGAGTCCAGGACGGCGAGCCGGAAGACGCCGCGCTCGATCGGGGCGCACACTATCCGCGTCGGCGAGAGAAAGGCGTAGGTGGACATACCAAAGGCCCACTGCGGCCGTCCGAACTCGGCCTCCATCGGGCAGAGCGGCTCGACCGCGCCCCCGTCTACGCGGTACAGGTTCCACCAGCCGGTCCGGTCCGAGACGAAGTGGAGCGTCCCGTCCGGCGACCACTCCGGCTGGAAGACCGACTCGTCGGGGCCTCCGGACACCCGCTTCGCGCCGGCCGGCATCCCGTCCTCGTCGAGGCCGGCAACCCAGAGCTCCGTACCGTCCCACGGCATGTTCGGGTGGTTCCAGGCGAGCCATGCAAGGCTCCGCCCGTCCGGGCTCGGGCGGGGGGAGGAGTAGAAGTCGTTGCCGGAGACGAGGACCCGCTCCGCGCCGCCCGCAAGGTCGATACCGACGATCTCGTTGACGGGTTCTCCGTCCCCGGTGTGGTCCTCCCGGACGGAGACCAGGCGGTTTCGGCCCGCGTCCATAACCATATCCGCGTAGCGGTGGTCGGGCTCGGCCGTGAGCGGCTTTGGCTCCCCGCCCGGTCCCACGGAGTAGAGCCTCTGATCCTCGAAGTTGGAGAAGAAGACCGTGCGGTCGTGGACCAGAAAGTCTCCGCCGCCATACTCGTGGACTCGGGTACGGGCGTTGAACGGTCGGGGGTTGACGTCTACCGGCGTGCCGTCCGGGGAGCGGTGGACGATCACGCCGCGTCCCCCCTCGTTGGGGCGTCCCTCCAGCCAGTAGGCGTCACCGCCGTCGATGGCGGTGGTCTTCAGGCCGACGGCGCTCCTGACTACGAGGTCCGAGGAGATCGGGGACCTCCACGAGCCGTAGGGCCTGGTCTCGGGTTCTCTCACGCCTCGGTACCTCCCGGTTCTCAACATCCGTGGCGGCGATGATAACAAGGGCCGCGTCAGCCGGGGCGGGCCCCGAACCGCAGGGTGGGGTAGAGGAGCACGGCCAGGGGGATGGGGAGCCAGAAGTTGAAGAGGCGGTAGCCGAGGACGGCGATGGCGGCGTCGGGACCGTAGCCAAGGAGGGCGAGGGTGCCGAGCATCGCTGCCTCGAAGGTCCCGAGGCCGCCCGGCGTGATAGGCAGGTTGCCGACCGCGGTCGCAACCCCGTAGGCTACGAGGACTTCGATCGGCGAGAATCCTACCCCCAATGCGAGGAAGACGACGATCAGGCACAGTGCGTCGAAGGCCCAGTAGCCGAGGGCCAGAGCGCCGAGTTGTAGTGCCCGCCTGGGATTGCCGAGGAGCTGATCCCGCAGCACCTTCACCTCGTCCCTGAGCCACGTTACCACCCTCTGGGACCAGGCCTCCGTCTTCCGGCGGGACCAGCGCCGGCGCAGGAAGGGGCGCACTACCCCGTACAGGACGCCGGAGAGGACCCTGCGGACGGCTTTGGGCCGGCGCTGGGCGACGAAGGCCGCTGCGAAGACCGCCAGGGTAAGGGCGAGGAGTAGCAGCGCTCCCACGGTGGCGAGGCGGTTCAACTCGCGGTCCAGGACGAGGTAGAGCAGCGAGAGCAGAAGCCAGACGCCCAGGGCGACGTAGATGAGGGCCCCCATCGTGGCGACCGCGAGGCCCACCTTCGCGGGCTGGAGTCCGCGGTTGCGCAGGGCCCCGTAGGTGACGGCGGCTGAGGCACCGCCGCCGCCCGGCAATACCCTATAAGCACCGTGAATGACGACCGCCAGGCGCAGGGTAAAGAAGCGGCCCAGGCCGCGGCGCCTCCGGCGTTTGATCGAGGCCCCGAAGCCCGCCGCCGCCCCCGCCGAGCGTCCCAGAAGCTCCCCGTAGCAGAGAAAGCTCGCCAGTATCGCCGCGAGAGCCGCCACGAGCAGCGGTCCCGAGGAGCCAGCCACAAGGCCCAGAGAACGCCGGATGCCGGGCAGTTGCGGCAGCACCAGGTGCAGCGCGAGGCCGGCCGAAGCCAGGTAGGCGACGGCCCACAAAAGCGCTCTACGCGACAAGCTGCTCGGGTCCCCCGGTCACCGCGCTCCCCCGCTCTCTCCGACGCCGACGATAGGGAGCATTGTAGAGGCTTCGGGTTCTGGGCATCAGGTTACAGGTTCCAGGGCACGGACTCCAGGGCGTTTGGCGCGGCGGGTCGTGACGAGATCTCGCCGCTATGTGTGGGACGTTTGGGTCGATCGGGGCCGTCTATCTGATGCCAATATCCTGCGCAGGGCCACCCGAAAGGCTAGGTGTCCGGGGCGACGGCCCGTGGCAATATGGGCCGGCTTCGGTTATGCAAACGACGCGATAGGGGGCCGGGTCTTGAGGTTCATGGTGAGCTTTGTCTACAAAGACGGGACGACGGGCGAGGACATCCAGCCCCTCGTGCCCGACGAGCAGGCGAGGGTCAAAGAGCTCAGGGAGCAGGGGATCGTGGAGGAGCTCTTCCTGGCCTCGGACAGGTCGCGCGGCTGGTTCGTCATGCGAAGGGAGTCCGAGGACGCCGTCCGGGAGGCCACGGCCTCGCTGCCGCTCTCCAGGTTCTGGGAGGTGACGAACACCTCCATCTTCGACGCCCAGCCCGCCTGAGCGTCCGCCACCCGGACCCCGGCGCAACCTCCGGGACGCGCGGGCGGCCCGGAGGTTGCGCCGGGGTTACTTTTGAACCCGTACCTCCGAAGCCTACGTCTTCAGGCGGTAGCCCGTCTTGAAGATCCACCACACCGCCGTCAGGCAGATGGCGAGGAAGACGACCGTCATGGCGAGGCTCAGGGCCACGCTCACGTCGGAGATCCCGTAGAAGCTCCAGCGGAAGCCGCTGATCAGGTACACCACCGGGTTGAACAGCGTGACCGTCTGCCAGAAAGGTGGCAGCATGTCCACCGAGTAGAAGGAGCCGCCGAGGAAGATCAGGGGCGTGATGATCAAGAACGGCACGAGCTGGAGCTTCTCGAAGCCCTCGGCCCAGATGCCGAGGAGGAAACCGAAGAGGCTGAAGGTGATGGACGTGAGGATCAAGAACGCCAGCATCCAGAGCGGGTGCTGGATTTCGAGCGGCACGAACAGGCCCGAGGTGGCGAGGATGATGAGGCCGAGGATCATGGACTTGGTCGCCGCCGCACCGACGTAGCTGATGACGATCTCGACGTAGGAGACGGGGGCGGAGAGCAACTCGTAGATCGTGCCCGTGAACTTGGGGAAGAAGATGCCAAAAGACGCGTTGGAGATGCTTTGGGTCAGGAGGGAGAGCATGATCAGGCCCGGCACGATAAAGGCGCCGTAGCTGACGCCGTTTATGTCCGTGATGCGCGAGCCTATCGCAGCACCAAAGACGACGAAGTACAGTGAGGTCGAGATAACGGGTGTGACGATGCTCTGCAGTATCGTGCGGAAGGTGCGCGCCATCTCGAAGACGTAGATCGCGCGTATCGCGTGGAAGTTCAACCCTTCTCCTTCACAAGATCGACGAAGATCTCCTCCAGCGAGCTCTGCTTTGTCTGGAGGTCCCTGAGCCCGACACCCGTCTCGGTGAGCATAGAGAGCAGGTCGGTGATATCCGTGTGCTCGGTCTGCGCGTCGTAGGTGTAGACGAGCTCGTAGCCATCAGCCGCAAGCTCCAGGTTGTAGCCCGCGAGCGTGTCGGGGACCCTATCGAGGCGGTCGTGCAGTTGCAGCGTCAACTGCTTCTTGCCGAGCTTGCGCATAAGCTCGGCCTTCTCCTCGACGAGGATGATCTCGCCGTTGTTGATCACCCCGATCCTGTCGGCCATCTCCTCGGCCTCGACGATGTAGTGGGTGGTCAAAATAATGGTCACGCCGGTCTCCCGCAGCGAGCGCACGAGCTCCCACATCTCCCTACGCAACTCGACGTCCACGCCGGCCGTCGGTTCGTCCAGAAACAGGATGCGGGGCTCGTGGGAGAGGGCCTTGGCGATCATGACCCGGCGCTTCATGCCGCCCGAGAGCGTCATGATCTTGTCGTCCCTCTTGTCCCACAGCGAGAGGTCCCTTAGCACCTTCTCGATGTACTCGGGGTTCTTCTTCTTGCCGAACAGCCCTCGGCTGAAGGCGACGGTCGCCCTGACGGTCTCGAAGGCGTCCGTCGTGAGCTCCTGGGGGACGAGCCCGATCATGGACCGGGCCGCCCGGTACTCGGTGATGATGTCGTGGCCGCCGGCCAGGACCTCGCCCTTGGTCGGGTTGACGATCCCGCAGATGATGCTGATCAGGGTCGTCTTCCCGGCGCCGTTCGGGCCGAGCAGGGCGAAGATCTCACCGTGACGGATCTCCAGGTTCACGTCCTTGAGCGCCTGGAAACCGGAGTTGTACGTCTTGAACAGGTGCGACACGGAGACAACCGGTTGCATGACCGGACGACCCCCCGATGCTCCGCTGTTCTCGGTGTTCGTAAGGATCACGTCCTCTCATCTAGCCTGCTCCGACTCCACGCTCCGGGTCATACCCCCATAGTCTAGGCCCGTGACCCCGAAGTCCCAAGTACCTCATCCGCTGCACCAGGAGGTTTGTCCGCATGGTCGCACCCTCGGCTCTTCCCATCACCGGTCTCGCGTACCGTTTTTTGGCAGTACCTCTGTACAGGTTGCGTCCTGCACCCGGTCCTGCCGGATCACGGCCTCAACTTGAAGCGCGAGCGCCACAAATCTGATGCACGATATAGCATCAGATGATGTATATTTCGCGCATCAGATAGAGAAAGGGAAGTTATGCGCACCACGATCAACATCGACGATGAGTTGCTCAAAGAGGCGCGTCGGATCACTGGTGTAGAGGGGCGTACCGACCTGATCCACGAGGGATTGCGGGCCTTGATCGAGCGCGAGAGCGCCAGACGCCTAGCCCGGCTAGGTGGGAGTGAGGCGCACCTGCATCCGGTGCCCCGGCGCCGTCCCGGGTCGGCGTGATCCTGGTAGACACCTCCGTCTGGATCGACCACCTGCGTTCGGGGGAACCTGGCCTGGCGATGGCCCTGGAGGGCGGTCGGGTGCTGATGCACCCGTTCGTGCTCGGCGAGTTGGCATGCGGCAACCTCAAAAACAGGGAAGAGGTACTCAAGCTCTTGGAGGATCTACCCGCAGCGCCGACCGCGACGAATCCCGAGGTGCTGGCCTTGATAGATCGCCGTGCCCTGATGGGCCGGGGCATCGGTTACATAGACGTGCACCTGCTAGCATCGGCCGCACTATCCGACTTCGGTCGGCTTTGGACGCGGGACAGGAGTCTCGCTGCGGCGGCTACGGAGATGGAACTGGCCTTCGAGGCGGAAGGTTGAGTGGGGCATATGGCAATAAGAGCCCAGACGTCTAGTACGGTCGAGATCTACACGCGCAAAGCCTCCAGCGCGGAGCACGAGCCGGCTAAGGTGTCTCGATGAGACTGTGGGTAGGAGTTACCGATAACGGGTGGTTCGATTTCTTGAGCCGTGCCGATCCGGACGAGGTCAATTTCTGGCAGCCCGGCGGCAGGGCCCCTTTCGTCAATCTGGAGGTGGGCGCGCCTTTCCTGTTCAAACTCAAGCGGCCGAACAACCACATTGCGGGCGGAGGAACATTCGTCAAGTTCTCCAAGCTACCCTTGTCGCTCGCCTGGGAAGTCTTCAAAACAAAGAACGGCGCAGGATCTCGTGAAGATTTCGAGGCGATGATCAGAAGGCTCCTTCCGAACTCCAACGCTAGAGACCCGGAGATCGGTTGCACGGTCTTGACGGCTCCCTTCTTCTGGCGTAGAGAACACTGGATCGCCGACCCGATGGGTTGGTCCGGAAACATCGTGCGAGGACGTTACTATGATACGGCAACCGAAGACGGGGCAAACTTGTGGGCCTCAGTTCAAGAAAGGATCGAGGGTCTTTCCCTCAGCGCTTTGCCAGACAAACTCTTCGACCCCGGCGCGCGCTACGGTGAACCCACCTTAACGCGGCCCCGGTTAGGGCAAGGCGCTTTCCGGGTGGTAGTCACGGACGCTTACAGACGTCGTTGTGCGATCACGGGCGAAAGCACTCTTCCCGTCCTGGAGGCGGCACACATCAAGCCTTTTGCAAAGAGCGGCACGAACGAGGTGTCGAACGGAATGCTGCTGCGATCGGACTTCCACAAGCTCTTCGACGCAGGTCTCGTCACTGTGACGCCGGATTTGCGTGTGGAGGTCAGCCCGCAGATCAAGGAACAGTGGTTCAACGGAAGACCGTATTACCGGCTGCAAGGAAGAACGCTCCTCAACGTGCCGCAGAACTCCATAGACCGTCCGAGCAGAGACTTTTTGACTTGGCATAACGAGAATTGTTTCCAGTGGTGAAGGGGTAGGGGTGCTCACGGCCCAGCTACTAGAAACCCTTCTTGAGTTCCGACGCGCTCGAGATTGGGAGCAATTCCATACAATACGCAACCTCGCGGCCGCGCTCTCTGTCGAGTCCGCGGAACTACTGGAACACTTTGCCTGGGCGGGCGATCGGCATCTTCCGCAGATAGCGGAAGAACACCGCGCGGAGATCGAAGCCGAGGTCGCCGACGTTGCGATACTGCTCGCCTACCTGACACACGATCTTTCTATAGATCTCGATGCGGCCGTGCGGGAGAAGATTGCGGCCAACGAGCGGAAGTATCCGATCGAGAAGTCTCGGGGATCCAACAAGAAGTACACGAATCTGTAAAGGCTTATCCGAAGGCGATCGGGAACAAAGACCGGGCCCAGGAAGGCGGCGGATCGCCAACGCGGTCCCACCTCCGCGAGATGCCTTTACTATGACTAGTCAGATTTGAAGTGGCGTGCCTCTACCTCCATGGAGTTTCGCAATTACAACACCCGCTTTCGAGTTTAATGCTGTGCTTACTAATGATATGGGTATAGAGGTAGAGCTGGGCCGGGTTCGCGTGGAGGATGGGTGGCGCTAGAAGGCGGGGGGCACGGCCGACCGCGCCCCCCATCAAGGTTGTCGTTACACGCCTCATCGAACTTGCCGTACGCCCAAGGTCACGTCACCGGGATTGTAGATGGCGTACCACTTGCGGCTGTTCGGGAGCCCGGGGTCCTGTAGCCGGGTGAAGCCACCGCCAGACCGTTGGCCCGCCGTGAGCACCTTTAGCTTCGCGGTCTTGCCGGGAGTGAACCCACGGGCGGTGTCGAGGTCGAGGGTTCCCCAATTGACAAGCGCCTGCCCGGTTACATGGAGTTGGTCGAATTGGCGTCCGGGGGTGGTGCCCTTGAGGTCCACTTTGAGGACGCTTCCGGCCCCGGAGTGGGTGTAGTTGCCCGCGATCTTGATGATGCCGGTCGATGCGGCCGTGTCGGGCGCGCCCGGTGCTATGGTGCCTTCGAGATTTTGCACGTTGGCGGTGATCGTCCCGGTGCCAACGAGGGTGCCGCCCATGAGCTTTACCAGCTGCCCCGACGACTCCACCATGCCGCCGCTCAGCCGCGTGCTGCCGGAGAGCTGGTTGTACCCGCCGAGGCGGCCGAGGCGGAGTGTGCCGCTCGCTAGATCAACGGTACCGCGGTTCTCGAAGATCAGGCTCTCCATGACCACGGAGCCCGTGCTCGGGACCGCGGTCTTGGACATGGTGAGCTTGCCGAGGTTGACGAAGTCCGCCGAGCCGTCGCCGCAACACCCCACGCTGCTCTCGAAGACGGCCCGGTCTCCGGCGTAGAGGGTCGCGGCGTTGACGAACCTGCCGTTGGCGCCAAAGACCAGCGCCCCGGTCGCCGGCTCGGGCGCCGGCTTGGAGAGGAAAAAGGCCGCACCCTGGTTCGTGAGCTTGCCCAGCAGCTGCTTGGGCGCCGGCCCGTTGAGCGAGATCTCGCTGTCCTGGGCGATGGTCAGATCGTCTGCAGCCCCGGTGTTACCGGTTCCAACGTATCCGCTCACCCACTTGAGGGTGCCGCCGCCGCCCAGCGTGCCGGTGCCTTGAAGCCTGCCGGTGGAGCATCCACCGGCGGTGCAGGAGCCGATCTCCAGCCCGGCCTCGGGCCCGACGCCGAACGCGCCGTTCATCGTCATCGTCTGGCCTTTTGTGAGCGTAACCGAGCCTGTGCCGGTGATCCTGGAGCCGGTGGCGGGTAGCGTGGCGGCGCCGCTATTGAGGTCCAACGTGCCTTCGCTAACGTTGACCTCGCCGCCGGCGCGGAAGCCCATGCTCCTGACCGTGACGACGCCGGGGCCCGCGACCGTAAAGACGCCCGCGTTGTCGAACTCGGCGGCCGGGGGGCTGCAGCAGCCCGCGATGCCGGCCATCTCTACGCCCCCTTCTGCGGTAAAGATGCGGTTGTTGGTGAACTTCGCGCTCTGGCCGAACGCCAGCCGTCCGGTCGGTGGCGCGCTCGCGTCGGCGGCGGAGAACGTGGTGCGGCCCAGGTTCGTGATTCTGCCGTCCAGGTCCTTGCTGGCGGGTCCGGAGATCTGGGTCTGGATCCCCTCCCCGAGGGTGAGCTGGCCGTCGACGTCGCCGCCCTTCCACAGGAAACTACCGTCACCATCCATCGTGCCCGTGCCCGTCAGGGACGCCTGGTTGCACGTGCCCGAGCACGAGTCGAGCTCGAACTCGGTCGCGGGCAGGACGTCGAAAGCGCCGGACATGAACATCTCCGCCTTGTTCGTCACCCTGAACTTGCCGTCGCCGACGAACCTGGTGCCGGCAGAGATCTCGCCCGGCGCCCAGCGAAGCTCCAGTACGCCGCCTCCGACGTCGACGGTGCCGCCGATGGCGTTGAACGACACGGCGTCTACCGTGGCCGTGTCGGCGCCCGGTATGGGAAGGAAGGAGCCGACCTCGACCGTCCCGGTGTTGTTGATCTCCGGCGGCGTAAGGCAGCAGACCAGACCCTGGACCTGACTCCCCTTGGCCAGGCTGAGCGTGCCGGAGTTGTTGATCTGTGTCATGTTCGCCAGGCTCAGGACCCCGGAATCGAGGCTCAGGCGGCCTCTGTTGTGGATCGCGCCGTCGAGCTTCTTGAAGTTCGAGCCCCCGATCGTGCCGCTGCTTCCTGGGGACATGGTCACGTCGGTGGTGAGGTTCCCGCCGGACCAGTTGAGGCCCTGGGACAGCGTCAGGCCGCCCCCGGTTACCGCGGCGCCCGTGGGACCCTTGCCCAGGTTGAGGGAGCCTAGGGCGATGTTTGCGCCGAGTGTGACGGCGGAGGGGCCCGAGGCGAGGCCTTCGATGGTGGCGGTGTCGTCCGGGGCGTCGCTGCCGGGGTACTTCTGCTGGCAGGAGCCCTTCTCGTACCAGTTGCAGGGGTCTGTCCAGCTCGTGCCGTTGCCCTCGCCGGTCCAGGTGAAGCCCTGGCCGGCGTGGGCCGGCTCCTGCAACAGCAGCGCCGCGCAGCACACCGCCGAGATCGCGGTCAAGTAAGCGCATATCCTGCGCCGCAGGTTGTTCTCCAGTACCGCCCTTATCCCGGTAACTCCGATCATATCCCGACGACTCCTCTCGAATAGATTTTCCGCAACCTGTCCGGTAGGCCCGGTTACCCGACGACTATGCGACCCGGAGAGGCGCCTCACCAACCACAGAGCCCCCACAGAACCCCCACAGCCGAAGCGCGTGGCAGAGGTGTGGCAGGCCCGAGCGCCGGAAGCGTTACCTCAGGCTTCCGGACGTCGCACGGACATACGCGTTGCGGGAAGAAGCTCACACCCCGGGGAGGGACCGCCATGTAGCAAACACGGTGTATTCGGGAGCGGCAAATCCAAACCAGGTCTCTCGCATCAGATCTAGGCCAAGCAAGAGCGGTTGCTCGATACGCGCCTCGATGGGGCACAACGCCCGAACAGTTTCGAGTCTGGAGTGCCCGGCGAAGAATGGCCCACCTGGGGGCGGAGGCTAGGCTGAAAGCCACCCGTGTGGCTCTACCGCCTCACAGACACCGAGCTTGGCAGAGACGCGCCCGTCTCGCACAACGCCGCCCTAGTGTCCCAGGGGCTGGCCGACCTCCCGCCGGAAGAGAGAAATCGGGTCTACAGGATGATTCGCCTGCGGGCCTTCGCCCCCGTGACTACTTGCTCATTGCCCGGGAGGTTTGAAATGACGTGCCTCAACCTCGATGGGGTTCCAGATCTACGAAGTTCGTGCTCCGGTTTCGTGCAGTCTTCAAGCCTCGTCGCTAGGCGCGGGCACGAGCACGGCCTCGATCTCCCGTATCAATAGTGCTATCGGGGTTGGCCACGCCACGAGTATGGGTCCCTCGCCGTCGAGCACCTCTTCCACGGACGCTGAGAGGTCGATAACGGGTATCCGCGCCGTTTCGGGGGTCCTTCTCGAAAGATCCAAGAAAGCCTCGCGTGCGGCACTGCCAAGGCCAGGAGCCAGAAGCAGGGTCTTCATACCGTCAAAGATCTCCTCCGCGCCTTTGAAGGGTTCTTTTTCGGAAAGGAGCCTCACATCGTAGCCCGCGCCCCGGAGCAGCAGCGCCAGGGCATTGCTGACGACCGTGTTGGCGCCCAGTAGTGCGATAGTGGTTGGCTCCTCGCGCTGTCCCATCCTGTCTGGCTCCTAAGAGAGGAGGGTCGAGGCTCTTGAGCCTCGACCCTCGGGTGTGGTCGGCCTACCTTCCTTACCTGGTGAACTTGAAGAGCGCCGTGTGGGAGGTGCCGTCCTTGAGCACCATGTCGAACTTAAAGCACTTGCCGGAGTAGGTGCTGGGCGTCTTCCAGACGTAGTTGTACTGGTCGGCCGTGGCGTCGTAGGTGAGCCCGCTGTTGGCGGTCGTGGTCTCCTCGATGGCGTCCGTCGTGGCGCTCGTGGTGCAGTTGATCGCCGTGGCCTTCGGGAACCCGGCCTCTATGATGTTCAGGCCCTGGTTGCCGAAGAGGCTGAACTTCATGGGTATGGAGCTTCCCGCCTTGGCGACGTTGAAGACACCGCCGTTGTCCACGGGCGCGCGGTAGCCGGCGAACCTGTAGTTGATGCGGAAGCTCTGCTTGACGGGGCTCGCGTCGCCGTAGTTGGCGTTGCCGGCCTGGGAGGCGGTTATCTCGCAGGCGCCGATGGCCGTGATGCGAACGGTGTTACCCGAGATGGTGCAGCTCCCGGCGGCCGCGAAGGTGACGGGGTTACCCGAGTCTCCGCCCGTGGCGCTGACGTTGAAGTCCGGGTCGCCGAGGGTCTTGGGGCCCAGGGCGCCGAAGGTGATCGCCTGGCTCGCCCTGGCGATGTTCAGGGTGCCGGTCGCGCTGCCCCGGTAGTTGGCGTCGTTTATCTGCGCGACCACATCGTAGTTGCCGGCGTCCCTCGGCGTCGCCGCGTTGACCCCCTGGCTGTAGGAGAGGTCCACGTTCAGGCCGGCGGGATGGGTCGTCGTGGCCTTGGCGGCCTTGACCGTGCCGTCGTAGGTGTGGTTGAGATCACTCAGGTTGATCTGCGCCTGGGCCTTGGCGATATCGAGGGTGCCCGTGGCGTTTTCGGCCACGTAGTTGGGGTTGTTCAGCTTGGCGATAACCGCGTAGCGGCCCGTATTGGTCGGTGCCTGCGCGTTACCGTCGTAAGTGAAGCTCACGCCGGCCAGGCCCGCCGGGGTCGTGGTGGCCGTGGCGCGCTGGGGCGAGCCGTCGTAGGTCTTGCTGATCAGACCGTCCGGGTCGAGACCATCCAGGTTTATGGAAGCAGGCGCCTTGGCGATGACGAGGGTGCCCGTGGCGTCCTTGGCCTCGTAGTTGGCGTCGTTGAGGCTGGCGACCACACTGTAGCTGCCCGCGTTCGTCGGCGCCTGCCGGGCACCGTCGTAGGTGACGGTGATCTGCTTGTTGGGCGAGTCGGGGTCGGTGGTCACCCTGGCGGCCTTGGCCGTGCCGTCGTAGACCTGCTCGAGATCGCTCAGGGTGATGGTGGCCGGCGCCTTCGTGATGGTGAGGGTGCCGTTCTGGGCGGTCACGTCGTAGTTGGAGGCCCTGGTACCGCTCAGCGAGGGCACGATGGCGTAGGGGCCGACGTTGCTTGCGGCCGTGGCCTGCGTGCTGAAGGCGAGGCTCACGGCGTCGCTGTTCTTGATGGCACCGGAGACTATGGAGCCGGTGAAGGTCGGGTCGGCGGCGCCGTACTGGCGGGTCGCGTTCTCGGCCTTGATCGTGAGGGGCGCCTTGCCAACCGTGAGCTTGCCGTTGGTGAGGACCGGCTGCTCGTAGTTGGCCAGCACTTCTTCGGAGGCGTCGATGGTGGGCACGATGGCGTAGGTGCCGACCTCGCTGCCGGCGTCGGCCGGAGTGGAGTAGGAGGCGTTGACCGCATCGCCGTTCTTGACGCCCGTGAGGGTGCCGGTGAGGTTCGGGTTGGCCTCGCCGTACTCGCGGCCCTTGTCGTCGGCCCTGGCCGAAAGGGCGGCCTTGCCGATCGTCAGGGTGCCCTCCGTCTCGGTGACGAGGTAGTTGGAGAGCTTGCCGTCGGGGTCGTCCAGCGAGGGCACGATGGCGTAGGTGCCGGCGTTGCTTGCGGCCGTGGCGGCGGTGGAGTAAGAGGCGGTTATGCCGTCGGCGCCCTTGACGCCCGTGAGGGTGCCGGTGAGGTTCGGGTTCTCGTCGCCGTAGGTCCTGCTCTTGTCGTCGGCCTTGACCGTAAGCGCGGCCTTGGCGATGGTCAGCGTGCCCCTGGCGTCCTCGGCCACGTAGTTATCGTCGTCCAGCGAGGCCACCACCGCGTAGCTGCCGGCGCTGCTCGGCTGCGACGCCTGGCCGTCGTAGGTGACGCTCAGCGCCTTCCTCGTCGCCGACTGGGCCGCCGGCTCGGGGCTTATCTGGACCGTGGCGGCCTTGGCCGTCGCGTCGTAGGTGTGGTCGAGCCCGCCCAGGCTGATCTCGGCACGCGCCTTGTCGACCGTGAGCTTGCCGTCGGCGAAGGCGATGTTGTAGTTGCCCGAGGTCAGGCCAGAAGGCCTGACGTAGTAGGCGCCGCCCGCCGGGCTCGTGACCGTGGCGTTGGTGTCGAAGGCCAGCGTGCCGCCGAGCATGCTCGCGTCGTCGCCGTTCTTGAAGCCGGAGTAGCTGGCGCCGAAGGCCGGGTTCGCCTGGCCGTACTCGCGGCTCGCGTCGTTGGCCCTGACCGTAAGGTCGGCCTTGTTGATCGTCAGCGTGCCGTCCCTGAAGGTGAGCGCGTAGTTGCCCGAGGTCAGGCCCTTGGGCGTGACGCCGTACTCGCCGACCGGGCTACCCTGCGCGGCACCGGTGTCAAAGCCGAGCGTTCCGCCGAGGGAGGCCGCGGTATCGCCGTTGACGAAGTCGTCGGAGTAGCGGACCGTGAAGCTCGGGTTGGGATCTCCGTAGGTCTTGATCTCGTCGTTGGCCGTTACCGTGAGAGCCTTCTTGGCGATCTCGAAGCTGCGGGAGACGCTCGTGGCGGCGTTGTAGTTGGCGTTGCCGCCCTGGGAGGCCTCGATGGTGCAGGTCCCGGCCTCGAGGATGCTCACGGAGCCATCGTTTATCGAGCACTTGGCCGGGGTCGCCGAGCCGAGGCTCACGTCCAGGCCCGAGTCGGCCGAGGCGTCTGCCGCGAAGCCGGCGTCGCCGTAGGTCTTGTCGGGCAGGGCGCCGAACGTGATGGACTGGTCGGCCTTGTTGACGTCGATCTTGACCGTCTTGGAGGCGGTGTTGTAGTTGCCGGGGTTGGCCGGCGTAAAGTCCGCCCTGAGGTCTTGGCCGTCTCCGGCGTCGAGCTTCGCACCGGAAGCGGGCGTGTAGCTAAAGGAGCCGGGCACATCGGAGGAGGCGTTCAACTGCTCGGCACCCAGCTGCGTGCCGTAGGTAATGTCGTTCGGGGCGCCCCAGGTGATCTGCGGCGTCGCCTTGTCGATGACGAGCGTGCCGGTGGCGTCCTGCGCCTGGTAGTTGGGATTGGTCAGGCTGGCGACCACGGCGTAGGAGCCCGCGTCGGTCGGCGCCTGCGTGCTGCCGTCGTAGGTGATGCTCACGCCACCGAGGCCCGCCGGGCTCGTGGTGGCCGTGGCGCCCTGGGGCGAGCCGTTGTAGGTGTGGCCGCCGAGCCCGTTCAGGGTGAGCGTGGCTTGCGCCTTGTCGACGGTCAGGTCGCCGGAGGCGGTGGAGCCGTTGTTGGAGGTATCGCCGGCGAAGTTCGCGCTGACATAGTGCGTGTAGGCACCGGCGTTAATGTCGGAGAGACTCACCGACTTCGTGGCAACTCCGTCGGTGCCGGTGGTGGCGCTGCCAACGGCATTACCGTTGAGCTTGAAGTCCACGGTCTTGCCCGACAGGGCGCTGTGGCCGCCCGTTTTGAGGGTTGCTTTGAGGGTGGCGTTGCCGCCGTAGGTGCCGCTGGTGGGGTCGAGCGCGACGGTGGTGTTCTGCTTGGCGGGGGCGGTGATCGTCACCGTGAGCGTATCGGTCGTGAGATACTTGCTGCCGCTCTTTCCGCCGCTTACGGTGGCGCTGAGAACGGCCTGCCCCGCCGCGGCGTTGTCTGCCACCTTGTAGGCGATCGACTTAACGTTGCTCCGGGCACCAGTCTTGTCGTCTATGGCCGAGCAGTCGGTCAGCTGAACGGTGTTGCCCTGAGGGAAGGTGACTGCCGGGTTGTTCGAGCTGAAGGTTACCGTACCCGGGAGGGCGCTGGTGACGTTGCACCCGTTCACATCGCCATTGGGGGCGCCGTTCGTGACTTCCAGCCACACGTTCGCCGTGCCGGTGTCTCCGGGCGCCTTGGAGGTGTCCGTGTTGGTGACCAGGGTGTTCGAAACGGTCAACGTGTCCGCGAGGGCCATCGCCGGCAAGGCGAGGATCAGCGCAAACGACAAAAAGAGCAGGGGGAACCTGCCCATCGACCTGATCTGCGTATTCGTCCTTCCGATCCCCGAGATGTTTACCCACCTGGCTACGGCCATTCCGTCTCTCCTCCCTCAAACTCGCAAAGTCCCGATTCGATAGCCGAAATGCTAATGGACGGCCGCGGCCTCGCCGTCGGTCCGGCGGCCTATCTTGGTGGCGTATCTTTGCGTACGCCACCCGGCGTACGCGCGCGGAACCTTACCGGGAGTTGGTGTCGACGAGCCCGAGCTCGATGGCGCGGATGGCCGCCTGGGTACGATCCGAGACGCCGAGCTTGCGGATTATGCGCTCCACGTGGGTCTTGGCGGTCGGCCTGGCGATCACGAGTTCCTGCGCGATCTGCGGGTTGCTCTTGCCCTGCGCCAGCCGGCCGAGGACTTCCAATTCGCGGGGCGTGAGCGCCGAGGAGGGCGGCGTGCCGCCGGCGCGGGGGACGCTTGCGCCGGCTAGGTCTGCCGGCCTGGCGGGCCCGCGGGCGAACCGGGAGATCAGTTGAACGGCGAGCTCCTGGTTGAGGGGCGACTCGCCGTTAAGGGTCCTCCTGACGGCGTTTATCAGCTGCTTCTTGGGAGCATCCTTGAGGACGTAACCGGCGGCGCCGGCCTCTATTGCCTCAAGAAGGTAGTCCGGGTTGTCGTAGGTGGTGACGACCAGCACGCTGGTGTGGGGGAGCTCGGCCTTGATCTTGCGCGTAGCCTCTAGCCCGTCCATCTCAGGCATGCGCACGTCCATCAGCACCAGGTCAGGCCGTAGCTCGCGGCAGAGCTCGAGGGCCTCCCGGCCGTTGGCCGCCTCGCCGACCACCTCGAGATCCGGCTCCCGGTCCAGCATGCGGTGGTAGCCGTCCCGGACCAGGTCGTGGTCGTCGGCGATCAGCACCCGCGCCGATCTGTCTGGCGTGCCGTTCTGTCTCTCATCCTCCATGAGTAGCCTCCTCCTTCACCGGCAGCGGGATCTCCGCCACCACCGACGTACCTTCTGCGGGTTCGCTGCGTATCGTAAGGTCGCCGCCGAGCAGGGCGACCCTCTCCCTCATGCTGGAGAGCCCTACCCTCTCGCCGGGACCGCCTTTGCTTGCACCCCCGTCCTTTCGAAAGCCGCGCCCCCAGTCCCTGACCTCCAGACGGATCGTTCCGTTGTGGCGCCCGAGCGCGACATGGATCCTGTCTGTCTCGGCGTGCTTGCGCACGTTGGTCAGCGCCTCCTGAACGACCCGGAACAGGCCGGTCTCCAGGGCGGCCGGCAGCCGCTCCTCGCCCAGGGATTCCTCGTACTCTGCCGAGTAACCGCTGGCGCGCAGATCCTCCAGCTGCAGGCGAACGGCGTTGGCAAGCCCGAAGTCGTCGAGCGTGGTGGGCCTCAGGTTG
>CADCUT010000204.1 GCA_902805975.1 uncultured Rubrobacteraceae bacterium
TCGGTGATGAGGTGGGTGCCGCCGTAGACGCCGATGTCCTCGCCCATGAGGACGACGGACTCGTCGTTGTCCATCTCGTGGACCATGCCCTCCCGGAGCGCCTCGCGGTAGGTCTTTGTCTCCGCCATAGCTTCGCTACTCCTCCCCCAGATACTCGTCGACGCCTGAGTAGACGTCGGTGTAGAGCTCGTCTATCTCGGGCTCCGCGCTCTCGTCGGCGAACTTCACGGCCTCGTCCACGATCTCCTTGGCCTCCGAGCGGATCTCGTCGAGCTTATCCTCGTCGGCCGCGTCGCTCTCGAGCAGCTTCTTCTCCAGCATCCCGATCGGGTCGCGCTTGCGCCACTCCTCGATCTCCTCTTTCTCGCGGTACTTCTCGAAGAAGTCCGCCGCGCCGTGTGGGGCCGTCCGGTAGGTCAGCGCCTCGACCGCGTAGGGCTTGCCGGTCTCGCGGACCTGCTCCGTGAGCCTCTCGGCAGCCTCCAGCACAGCCTCGACGTCCATCCCATCTACCTTCTCGTTCTCGATGCCGTAGGCGTCGAACTTGGCGGCGAGGTCGGTCATGGCGGTGGTCCGCTCGACGGAGGTGCCCATCCCGTACTGGTTGTTCTCGATGATAAAGAGGGCCGGGCAGAGACCATCCTTGCCCCAGAGCCCCGCGAGGTTGGCCGCCTCGTGGAAGGCGCCGTTGGAGATGGAGCCGTCGCCGAGGTAGATCTGGGTGATGTGGTCGGTCTCCTGGTACCTCATCGCGTAGGCGAAGCCGACCCCTAGGGGGATGTGCCCGGCGACGATGCCGTAGCCGCCCATCAGGCCCCGCTCGACGTCGAAGAGGTGCATGGAGCCGCCCTTGCCCTTGACCATCCCGGTGCCCTTGCCGTAGAGCTCGGCCATGACCTCCTTAGGGTCCGTCCCTAGAAGCAGGGCGTGGGCGTGGTCGCGGTAGGCGGTGATGACCTTGTCGCCCTCCTTGAAGGAGTCGAGGAAGCCCGTGGCTACGGCCTCCTGGCCGATGTAGACGTGGAGGTAGCCCCCGATCTTGCCTTGCCTGAAGCCTTTCTGGCATGCCTCTTCAAAGGCCCTGATGCGGACCATCTCGGTGTACAGATCCAGCAGGCGTTCAGAGCTCGTGGCTACGCCGCCACCGTTCTCCGACTGTTCGTTCTCTGCCGACATTCGCGGCCCCTTCCCTCTCCGAGATCCTAACCCTATGACAGAATACCAAAAGCGCCGGTTTCGGATGTGTTCCAAAACCTTCCCCGGACCGCTCTATACCCCGTCTTCATGCTTCTTCTAACCACCCTCTCACCGCCCGGAAGGCCCGCGCCCTGTGGGAGTCCCTGTTCTTCTCCCCCCCGAGCTGCGCGTAGGTGAGATCCGACCACTCCGGGACGAAGACCGGGTCGTACCCGAAACCGCCCTCCCCCCGCGCCTCCGGCGAGATCTCCCCCCGCACCTCACCCCGGAAGGTCCGGACGCCCCCATCCGGCGCCACAATCGCCGCGACGCAGACGGCCCGCGCGGACCTGTCCTCAAAACCCGAGAGCATCCCAAGCAACCCCTCGTTGCCGACGCTGCCCATGAGCCACTTCGTGAGCGCCCCGGGGAAACCGTTCCAGGCCTCGACCATGATCCCGGAGTCTTCGGCCAGCACGTAGGCCTGTGGGGAGCCTAGAGCCTCGCGGGCGGCGAGGGCCTTGGCGGCGGCGACCCCGGCGGGGTCCACGCCCTGTACCTCGGGGACGTCAAGGTCCGCCGCCTCCAGCTCGACGCCCAGGATCTCGCGCACCTCCCGGCGCTTGTGCTCGTTGCCCGTAACGAAGACTATCCGCGCGCCCCTCATGGCACGAAAGTTTACATAAGAGAAGGCATCGGGTTTCAGGCTACAGGGGCGCTCTTCGCCACGCGGTCCCGACTTCGCATCCCTGTTGCCTCGGAGCCTCCGCGTCGGAGGCGACCTGAAGCCCGAAACCCAAATTGTGATAGAGTCGCCGCCATGCAAGAGGTAAGGGTGGAGAGCCTCGAAGGGCTGGAGCGGCGGGGCGGCCGCGTTCGCCTCTCCGCCAACGCCGGCTCCCTGCGCATCGACTTCCCCGAGGAGGTCTGGGAGCGGGCGACGTCGGACGCCATCTCCGGGCCAGAGCCGACGCGTGAGGAGCTGGCGGAGCTGGACGAGATCCGGGGCCGCCTCGAACGCCACGCCAGGGACAACTCCTTCAGGACCGTCCTCAGAAACGTCCGGTACGCCGGGGACGGTGCCGCGCTACAGTACGACCTCGTGCTCGAACCGTCCGGGCTGCTCGCGGCGACCACGGGCTACCTCTTCGCGCCGGTGGTCGGCAGGGACCTCGTTGAGCGCGTCGGGCTCGTGCTGGATGGGGGCGGCACGGTGGAGCAGGCGTACCTGATCGGGGCCGTCGCCGACGAAGCGGCGCTCGCCGCCGGCAACGAGTCCTTGAAGGCCCTCTCCGTCCGGGGTCGCCGGTGCGGCGCGAGCCGTTTCGAGATGCCGCCGGAGCTCTGGCAGGTCCTCTCCCGGGGGCTCGGCTGGAGGGACGTCGAAACCTTTGTAAACAGGGAGGAATAACCCTTGCCGCTCGTAGACCTCGACCGCTTCGACTTTCTCTACGCCACGCGCGTCAAGGGCATGAAGTCAGCCGTGACCCGCGACCTGATGGCGACGCTCAGCCGGCCCGGCATCATCTCGCTCGCCGGCGGCTTCCCGGACACGAGGGCCTTCGGGGAGGAGGCGTTTCGGGAGATCTCGCAGAGCATAGCCCCCGACGCCGCCCAGGCCCTCCAGTACGGCCCGACCGCGGGCCTCGAATCGATCAAGGACGTCATAGTCGAGGTCATGGACGCCGAGGGCACGCCGGCCCGCCAGGAGGACGTCTTCGTCACCACCGGCGCCCAGCAGGGGCTCGACCTCGTGGCGAAGGTCTTTCTGGACGAGGGGGACGCGGTCCTGTGCGAAGGGCCGACCTACGCGGGGGCCCTCAACGCCTTCGCCGCCTACCGCCCGAAGATAGCCCACGCCCCGATGGACCGGGCCGGCATCATCCCGGTCGCCGCCCGCGAGACCCTGATGCGGGCGCGCAAGCAGGGCGTGCACGTCAAGTTCATCTACACCGTGCCGAACTTCCAGAACCCCACCGGTGTAACGATGGTCGCCGAGCGGCGGCGGGAGCTCCTCGAGCTCGCCCGCGAGTTCGACCTCATCATCGTCGAGGACAACCCGTACGGGATGCTCCGCTTCGAGGGCGAGCCGCTGCCCACCCTCGCGGCGCTGGAGCAGGAGCAGGGGGACGTTGACCGGGTGGTCTACCTGGGTACTTTCTCCAAGATCTTCGCGCCGGGGGTGAGGCTCGGGTGGGTCCACGCCCAGCCCGGCATCCTGCACAAGATCAACGTCGGCAAGCAGGGGGCGGACCTGTGCTCCTCCAACCTCTCGCAGATGATGATCTCCTCCTACTTCCGAAACGCCGACTGGCGGGCCTACGTCAGGCGGCTGAACGGCATGTACCGCGAGCGCCGCGACGCGATGCTCGACGCTCTAGCCGAGTTCATGCCAAAGGAGGTCCACTGGACCCACCCGGAGGGCGGGCTCTTCGTGTGGGCCACGCTCCCTTCGTACCTGGACGCGACGGCGATGCTGCCCCGCGCGATAGCCAAGAACGTCGCCTACGTCCCGGGCGAGGGCTTCTACGCGGGCGGGGCCGGCAAGAACCACATGCGGCTCAACTTCTCGTTCGTGGAGCCGGAGAAGATCCGGCGCGGCGTGGAGATCCTCGCCGAGACCACCCGCGAGCGCATGGAGCTGCGCAGCGACATGGAGCGCGGCTCGCGCCGGGGCCAGGGCCGGCAGGGCGGGCAACGCTCCGCGAGCTTCGCCCCCGGCGCGGAGGGCTAGGGCGCCGTGGCGCGCGTCGCCGTCCTGCGCGGCGGGCACTCCATGGAACGGGACGTCTCCTTCGTCACGGGCCGCCGCGTCCAGCACGCCCTCGAACGCCTCGGCCACGAGGTCTACCCGCTGGACATCGAGGAGGGTACGACCGCGGCCCTCATGGAGACCTTCCCCGACGCGGCCTTCGTCTGCCTGCACGGCCCTGGTGGCGAGGACGGCACGGTCCAGGCCCTGCTCGAGACTCTAGGCATCCCGTACACCGGGAGCGGCCCTCTGTCCTCGATCCGGTGCATGGACAAGGACTACGCCAAGCGGGCGCTCCGCGCCTCCGGCATCCAGACGCCGCCATCCCGCACGTTTCTGCGCCGGGCGATGAACGAGATGGGCGCCTCCGCCGCCCTCGGCTTGGCCGCAGACTCTCTGGGCTACCCGCTCGTCGTCAAGCCCGCCAGGGAGGGTTCGAGCTTCGGGCTGTCGCGCGTCAAGGGACAGGACGATCTTCTGGACGCCGTCTACGAGGCGTTCGGGTACGACGCCAAGATCCTGCTAGAAGGCTGGGTCGACGGCACGGAGGTCTCCGTCCCGGTCCTGGAGCCGGCTGGCGAGGAGCCCTCGATCCTCGGGCTCGTCGAGATCCGGCCCAGGGAGGGCGCCTATAACTTCGAGGCGAAGTACACCCCGGGTGCTACGGACTTCGCCATCCCCGCAGAGATCCCGCCCGAGACGGCCGACAGCCTGCGCGAGACGGCCCTCACCGCCTACCACGCCCTGGGCTGCTCGGGCTTTGCCCGCGTGGATACGATCGTGGAGAACGACACCCCGCAAGTCATAGACGTAAAGACCATCCCGGGCTTTACGGAGACCTCGACCTTCCCGCTGGCCGCCGAGAGGGCCGGCATCACGTTCGAGGGTCTCGTCGAGACGATCCTTGAAGCCGCGCTGCGGACGGGGGCCTCGGCGAAGCTCTAGCGCCCTCCTGGAGACGCTGGCCCGGCGCGAGGACCGGGGCAAGCGGCGGGCGCACAGATCCCCCGGCGCGTCCCTCCCCGAGCAAGACGCCCTAGCTGGGCATCGGCGACCAGAGCTTTGGCGCGGGGTACGCCTCGGCCTTCGCCTTCTCCATGGCCTCCATCGTCTCTTCGACGGTCATAAGGGAGGTCGTCTTGGTCTCCTTGAGGTGCCCGGGGGAGGCGACGGTAAAGACGATGGCCGCCGCGGTCCTCTCGTCGGGCGCCTCGTAGATCACCACGCCGTCGAACTCGCCCATGCAGTAGTAGAGCGAGACCATCCTCCCGCCCAACCTCTCCGCGTGCTCGGCGAACACGGCCGCCCGGTCCTCCGGCCGCTTCACCAACGCCTTCCACGCCTCCGTCGTGTAGGAGAACTGCGTCATGTACAGAGCCACGTCCAACACCTCCTCGCGCCGTTACCGCACGTCCGGGACGTCGCCCCGGACGGGGATGCCCCGTCATGATACTTTAGTGTCTATCGGACCCGCAAGGGTCTCCGGGCCTGCGCGGCCCCTGATCCACCGCGACGGTCTAGCCGGCGAGCCCGACCTTCGCGCCGACGAAGGCGTCGAGCTCGGCGAGCGCGGTCTCCGCCTGGCGGCGTCGGCGCTCGGGCTTGGTGAGGCGCCGGCCGTTCTCCTTTTTGGGGACGGGGGGGACGAGGCCCCAGTTGGAGTTGATGGGTTGGAGGGTGCCCTCCTTGGTGGTGATGTAGTGGGCGAGCGCGCCCATCATCGTGCCCTGAGGCATGATCAGCGGCTCTTCGCCGCGGGCGAGGCGGGCGGCGTTGGTGCCGGCGATATGTCCCATGGCGGCGCTCTCGGTGTAGCCCTCGACGCCGGTTAGCTGGCCGGCGAAGAAGAGCGGCGCGTCGCTTAGAGTGCCCCGGATCTTCATGTTCGCCTCCAACATGCGGTTGGCCGGGAGATACGTGTTGCGGTGCATGACGCCCATGCGGGCGAAGTCCGCGTTCTGCATGCCGGGGATGGTCCGGAAGACGCGGCGCTGCTCGCCCCACTTGAGGCGGGTCTGGAAGCCGACCATGTTGTAGAGGCGGCCCTCCGCGTCGTCCTGGCGAAGCTGGACGACGGCGTAGGGGATCTCTCCGGTTCTGGGGTCCGGCAGGCCGACGGGCTTCATCGGGCCGAAGCTCAAGGTCTCGGGGCCCCTGCGGGCTATGGTCTCGACGGGGAGGCAGCCCTCGAAGTACATGTCCTCCTCGAAGTCCTTTATGGGAGAGAGCTCGGCGGATGCGAGGTCCTCGACGAAGGCGTGGTACTCGTCCCGGGTCATCGGGCAGTTCAGGTAGGCGGCCTCGCCCTTGTCGTAGCGCGAGGCGCGCCAGACGACGGACTCGTCTAGTGAGTCGCGGTGGACTATCGGGGAGGCCGCGTCGTAGAAGTAGAGCGTCTCGCCCGAGAGGGCCTCTATCTTCTCGACGAGGGCGTCCGAGGTGAGGGGGCCCGTGGCGATCACGGTCGGGCCGTCGGGCAACCGTGTCATCTCGCCGCGGACGACCTCTATGTTCGGGTGGGCGTGGACGGTCTCGGTAACGGCGCGGGGGAAGCCCTCGCGGGCCACGCCGAGGGCGCCGCCGGCGGGGACGGAATTGGCGTCGGCTTCACGCAGGATCACGGACCCGAGCCGGCGCAGCTCCTCCTTTAAAAGCCCGGAGGCGGTCTCAAGGGCGTTGTTGCCGAGCGAGTTCGAGCAGACGAGCTCGGCGAAGTGCTCCGTCCTGTGGGCCGGGGTCTCCTTGACCGGGCGCATCTCCCAGAGCTCGACCGTGCATCCAAGCTCCGCCGCCTGCCAGGCCGCCTCGCTCCCCGCGAGCCCGCCCCCTATAACCGTTACGTCCGCCATACGAGATTTCCTTTGTCCTGTGGGTACGGATAAGGCACCGGGGTTCTCTCCCGGGTCAGTCAGGGATTCTACCGCCGGGGCCCCGCTCCACAACCGGCAGCGAGATGCAATGGAGAGCACTATCTAGATGGAGCCGTAGGGAGCGTGCTTACGGTCAGCAGCGCGAGCCGTTGAAGAACCGCCGACCGGCAGGCAGTGGAGGACGCTCCAGCCGTACATCAGGCGCTCGACGGGCGCGTCCCACCGTCCGTCGGCCTCTCGCGACGCCCTCGTCGCCATGCCGCTCTCCCCGCCGGACCCAAAACGACGTAGCCGGTCGGCGAATCGAGACCCGGAGCGTGCCGGTAGGGCACTCCGGGCATCTAGACTGTTGGCGCAAATAGATCGGATCCCCGATGTGCGGACCAGAACCACGCAAACGAACGATGCCTCCGTCCTCGTCGCCGGCTGATCCACGAAGCCCCGCCGAAGGTGGAGAGTGGTATACGTTGCGTGTGAACGTTCACGGTGACCGGATCGAACAGGCGGTGGACTACCCGAATGGGTGAGCTGATAGACGGGCGTTACGAGGTGCTGGAGGCACTGGGCAGCGGCGGCATGGCCGACGTGTACCTGGCACACGACGAGGTGCTCGACCGCGACGTCGCCCTGAAGGTCTTGAACCGCCGGTTCTCCGGCGACGAGGCGTTCGTCGAGCGCTTCAGGCGGGAGGCCCGTAGCGCGGCAACCCTCTCGCACCCAAACGTGGTCCCGATCTACGACCGGGGCGAGGCGGAGGACGGGGCGTGCTACATCTCGATGGAGTACCTGCCGGGGGGTACCCTGAAAGACCGGATCTCCCGGGACGCGCCCATGGACTCGCGGACCGCGTTGGACGTAGCGGCGCAGATCGCCGAGGCCTTGGCCGCCGCCCACGAAGGAGGTGTGATCCACCGCGACGTCAAGCCCCAGAACGTCCTCGTTACGCGTATGGGCGACGTGAAGGTCGGGGACTTCGGGATCGCCCGGGCCGAGTCGGCGGGCACCATGACGGGGAACGCGGTCCTCGGCACCGCCGCGTACATGTCCCCCGAGCAGGCCGCCGGCAGGCCGGTGGATCCCCGGAGCGATCTGTACTCGCTGGGCGTGGTCCTGTACGAGATGCTCACCGGCGAGCCACCCTTCGCCGCCGGAGACTCGATCTCAGCGGCCATGCAACACGCCAACGAGGCGCCGCCCCCCCCGCAAAGCAGGAACCCGAAGGTGCCGGCCGCCACGAACGACCTTGTCCTGCGACTGCTCTCCAAAGACCCCGACGACCGGCCCCCGAACGCGTCGGTCCTCGCCGAAGACCTCCGACGCCTCGCGCGGGAGCCGGAGCCTACTCCCAAGCCGAAGGTCCCCTCTGACCGATCGAGCGGCACCTCCCCCACCTCGGTGTACCCCGAAGTCGGCGGAGGAAAGGCGGCGCCCCGGCGCCCCGCGCGCCGCGCGAACCCCGCGGACCTCGTGCCCTGGTTGCTCGTGGCGTTCTTCGTCGTGGGCGTGGCCGCGGGCGGGATACTGGTCTTGAGGGTGCTCGGCGCGCCGCTCCCGTAGGCTGGCGCTCGTCCGGTAGGGCCACCGTCTATAATCGGGCGGCATCCGCACGGGCGCCCCGTCCTTATCGGGCGCCGTGTTTCCGTAGAAGCGAGTTTTCAGGAGGCAGAGCCATGGGCAGGAGACGGGACTACGATGAAGGCTACGAGGACGCGCGCAGAGAGATGGAAGAACGCGAGTTCGGCGGGCGTCGCGGCGGCGACAGCTCGTTCACGGCCGCCGTCGTCGTCAAGTACCTGGCGATCGTCATAGTCGTGCTCATCATCGCCTACGTGGTGCTCCAGATCCTCAACACTATACGGGGGGCTTTCTAGCGCCTACCAGGCGGTCGCGCCGCCGTCCACGACGAGCGTCTGGCCCGTGACGTAGGAGGCGGCGGGCGAGGCGAGGAAGATCACGACGCCCTTAAGATCCTCCGGGTTGCCGAAGCGGTGAAGCGGTATCCCGTCCAGCATCCTCTCCTCGAACTTCTCTATCAGCCCGCCGCTCATGCGGGTCGGAAACCAGCCGGGGGCTATGGCGTTGACCGTTATGCCGTGCGGCGCCCACGAGGTCGCGAGATCTCTTGTCATGGAGATTATGGCGCCCTTGCTGGAGTTGTAGCCGACGGTCTGCATAAAGTCCGGGTGGCCGCCGACGATGCCCGCGACGGATGAGATGTTGACGATGGTGCCGCCGCTCTCGCGCTCGATCATGCGCCGCCCGACGGCCTGGGCCATCAGGAACGTCCCGCGCACGTTGACGGCCATTACCTGATCAAACCTCTCAACCGGCATCTCGGCCGGCGGCGCGCCCCACGTCGCCCCCGAGTTGTTGACGAGCACGTCCACGCCCCCGAAGGCGCCTTCGGCCTCGGAGACCACGTTCTCGACGTCGTCGGGGTCGGTGACGTCGCACGCGAGCGCCAGGGCGCGGCCCCCCCTGGCCTCTATCTCCCTTTTCACCTCCTCCAAAGACTCTTTCTTGCGGGAGCAGAGAACGACGTTGGCCCCGGCGTCGGCGAGGGCCTCGGCCATGTAGCGGCCGAGCCCCCGCCCGCCGCCGGTCACGATGGCCGTCTTGCCGTCCAGGCGGAAAAGGTCGAGCGCATTCAGGGCTGTCTCCCCCCCCCCTCTCTAGGCCGGTGGCGCCGGCGGAATGGTCCCGGGCTCAGGGTCTATGCGGGTCCCCGCGTCGATCCCCGCCCTCGCCTCTTCGGCGAGAACGCGCCTGAGGAGCTTGCCGACGGTGGATTTGGGAAGCTCCAGGCGGAACTCCAGCTCCTTGGGCGCCTTGTAGGGGGCGAGCCGCTCCAGGCAGAAGGCCAGGATCTCCGTCTCCGTCACCGTACTGCCGGAGCGTCGGACGACGAAGGCCTTCACCGACTCGCCCCTGTAATCGTCCGGGACGCCGACGGCGACGGCTTCGGAGACGTCCGGGTGCTCGAAGAGGACCTCCTCGATCTCGCGCGGGTAGACGTTGTAGCCGCTGGCCAGGATCATGTCCTTCTTCCGGTCCACGATAAAGAAGTAGCCGTCCTCGTCCATCCGCGCCATGTCCCCGGTGTACAGCCAGCCGTCCCTTAAGGTATCCGCCGTCTCTTCGGGCATGTTGAGGTAGCCCTTCATGACCTGCGGGCCCTTGATGATGAGCTCACCCGGCTCCCCGACCGGCATCTCCCTCTCGCCGGACGCGACGTCCACGACCCTCGCGTCGGTGCTCGGGACGGGAACCCCGATGCTCCCCTCCCGCGCCTCCCCCGCGAAGGGGGGGTTGAAGTGCGTGACGGGCGAGGCCTCCGAGAGCCCGTACCCCTCGAAGAGCGGTCTTCCCACCTTCTCCTCGAACGACCGCTTGAGCGGGATCGGCAGGGCGGAGCCGCCAGAGTTGTACGTCCGGACGTTGCCGAAGCCGTACTCCAAGAGATCCGCGCCGCTGGAGTTCAGGGCCATGTACATCGTCGGCACCCCGCTGAACATGACGGGGTGGTTCTCCTTCACGAGGTCCATGACCTCCTGCGGGTCGAACTTCGGCAGGAGGAGCTGGTCGAGGCCCTGTTTGATGCCGAAGAGCATCACGCACGTGAGCCCGAAGATGTGGAACATCGGCAGGATGCCCATGATCTTCTGGTTGTTGGAGAACGCGGCCGGGTCGTCTATGAACATGTCGAGCGCCTGCCGGACGTTCGCCACGAGGTTGCGGTGCGTCAGCATCGCGCCCTTTGAGACCCCGGTCGTCCCCCCCGTGTACTGGAGCGCCGCGACGTCCTCGGCGGGATCGATGGGGACCTGCGGCGCGGGGGGCGCGTCCGCCGCGAGAAAGTCCCCGAAGGAGCGGTGCCCAAGGTCCAGGCCCTCCGGCTCCCCGGCGAAGTCCACGACGATCACGTTCTTCAGGTTCGTGGTGGGCAGGACGTTCTTGACCCTGGGGTACATGTCCTTGTAGACGACCATGGTCTCGGCGCCCGAGTCGGCGAGGATGTACTCGATCTCGCGCTCGACGTACATCGGGTTGAGCTGCGTGACGATGGCCCCGAGCCGGATGGTGGCGAAGAAGCCTATCACGTACTGGGGGCAGTTCGGGAGCATCAGCGCCACCCTGTCCCCCTTCCCGACCCCGCTCGCCGCGAGCGAGCCGGCCATCTTCTCGACGAGCGCCTGCAGCCGCTCGAACTCGAAGGTCGTCCCGTAGAACGTGAGGGCCGTCTTGCCCCTGTGATCCTCCGCGGCCATCCTGAAAAAGTCGTGGAGCGAGCCGTCGAAGATCTCCGTCTCCGCCTCGACGTGCCCCTCGTAGACCTTCAGCCACGGCTTCCCCGTGCCAAACATGCGTCCTCCTAGCCTCTCGCCCGCGAACCCGTTTCCCTCTCCCCTATCTATCCTGGAATGATAAAAGCGAAACGCGCCAGGCGCTCTGGAGGCTGTGAGGTTCTAGGTTTGAGGTCTGCGACTTCGGTTCTCTTGGCGTAGCTTCGCTCTCATCCGATCAGGAGCGGCACAGCAGTTGTCTTTCGAGTCACGACAAGTCGATCCTTGCACCTAGAACCTAGAGCCCGGAACCTCAGAGCCTGGAACCTTACACAATCGGGTTTCCGCTCTTCTCGAAGATCCTGAACGTCCCCGTTCCCATGGCGACGAGGCTCCCCTCGGCGTCGCGGACCTTCGCCTCGACGGTGGCGATGCGGCGGGTTCGGTGGACGACCTCGGCGGTGCAGAGGATCGAGCCCTCGCGCACGGCGCCCAGAAAGTGGACGTCGAGGGCGATGGTGGCGGTCCTTAGGCCCACGAGCGCGGCGACGGAGAGCCCCATGGCGTTGTCTATGAGGGAGGCGTAGACGCCGCCGTGGAGCGTGCCGTTGCCGTTGAGGTGGACGTCCTCGACGTCTATGCGGCAGACCGCGCGCCCCGGCTCGACGTCCTCGACCTTGCTCTTTATGTGCCGCGAGAACGTGACCGACTCGTCGAAGTACCGCGCCAGGCGGGCCAACTGCTCGCCGTCCAGCGCCTCTCTGCCGTCTTCGGTCATCTGCACGCTCCTCGAAACAGGGTCTCATTGCAGGGCTCTCGTCCGCAAAGTCAACCATCCGACGCCCGTCCGTGCACGCCGGGCGGGTGTTGTGGGTGGCGGTTTACCGGGTCGGGATGCGGACGCGGACGCGGGTTCCGCCGCCCGGGCTGCTCCCCACCTCGAGCGTCCCACCGAGGCGCTCGGCGCGTTCGCGCATCGAGCGCGGGCCGAGGTGGCCGGGAAACTCGCCGTCGGGGTCGAAGCCCACGCCGTCGTCTGAGACCTCGACGGATATCAGGCCGGGACCGCGCCATGTCTATCCGCACGCCCTTCGCGCGGGCGTGGGATCCATCGCCATCCAGATGGTCCACGAGTACATGAGCCTCGCGCCGAGGCCTGAGCGCGATCTTCACGGGCGCCCCTAGCCCGAACCCCGCCCCTCGAAGACCAGAAACCCGACCGAGCCCGAGGCGACCGTATCCTCCCCCCGCCGCGCGTACACCTCGAAGGCGTAGAGTCGTCCCTCGCCGGTCTCCTCAACCCCCGTGACCCGGCCGCCGACGTTGAGCCTGTCCCCGAGAAAGACCATGCCGGAGAAGCGGCCGCGGAAGGCCTTGACGTAACCGTGCCCGAGGTACGGGGAGAACAGGAGGCCCATCGTGGCGGCCGTGAGCATGCCGTGGGCTATGACGCCGGGCAAGCCGGCCGCCGCTGCCGCCTCGTCGGAGAGGTGGATGGGGTTGGGGTCCCCGGAGGCCTCGGCGTACTTCCGAAGCTGCTCGCGGCCTATGGGGGGAGGGGTGCGCTCTTCGAGCTCGTCGCCTATCCTCCAGTCCGGTATGGCGCTCATGCTTCGATCCCCGCCCTCACGGCCCCTGTCACGATGACGGTGTCGTTGGTCGTAAAGACCAGGTTCCCTTCCGGATCCTCCCCCGTCCGCTCGAAGATGAGGAAGCCGAGCAGGCCGCGGCTCCCCTCCTTGTCGTAGGAGCCCTTGAGCGCGAGGCGGCAGAAGACCTCGTCGCCGACGAGGAGCGGTCGCTCGTAGCCTATGCGGAACTCGCCGTGGATCAGGCCGGCGGAGGGTAACTCGAGCCCCTCGATCCTCCCGTAGTCGAAGGTCCGCGGGAAGGTCGGTGGCGTCAACAGCCGCCCGTAGCGGCTGCGCCTCGCGGCCTCCCCGTCCCGGTAGAGCGGGCTAGGGTCGGCGATGGCCTCGGCGAAGAGGCGGACGGCGTCGCGTTCGACGACGTTCCGAACCGGCTCCGAGGAGCGGCCAACGAACCCTTCGTAGAGCATCTTCAGATCTCCCGGACGTGTCGCATACGGGTCGGATGCGGGCAGACGGCTCTATCGTACACGAGCATGCCCCTCACGCCGGCCAGGGCAGAACGGTCAACTCCGGCCACTCCGCGGACCACCTCTTTGCCTTGTTCTCGTAGACCCCTCTCGGGGCCAGCACGGGGTTCGGCCTTAGCACGAAGGCGAAGAGATCTCCAAACCCGTGCGGCGCGTACACCTCAAGCCTCTCGCCGACGAGCCGTATCCCATAACAGCACGTGGTCGCGGCGAAGGAATCGATGGCGGCCTCTGAAGATCGGTGAGGCGCGCACGGTACCCCGAACTTTTGCTCGTACCAGAGATGAACCCTGGCCTCGTTTCGCACCTCCACCCCGACGCCGATGCCCGCGAAAACCTCGGCCGCGCGTTGGATCGCCAGGTCTTCGGCATCCCGGGAGAGGTCCGTATCGTCAAAGTAGAAGAGGTCGTAGTCCCTTATGCCGGCGGCGGGTTCCCGCCCGGAAAGCACGTTCCACACGGTCTGGAAGAGACATCCGGCCGTCAGGTACCATCCTGGGAGATCTAGGTCAGCGGCCCGACGCAATATCTCCGCGTTGTTCGAGTTGAGCAGCACGAGACGCCCGAACTGTGCAAGCTGCTCGCGAACCATGAGGCGCGACAGATCTTTCGAGACGGCGTTCCCCCGCGCGTGGTGGGCGGGCACGTTCTAGTCCCTCGGCCCGCCGGCGACGTAGAGGACCTGACCGCTCACGAACGCGGCCTCCTCGGAGGCGAAGAACAGGACCGATGCGGCCACGTCCTCGGGCCAGCCGCCGCGGCCGACGGGGATAGTCTTCACCCGCTCGGCGACGAAGTCATCGAAGTCCACGCCGAGGCGGGCGGCCGTCTCGCGGGTCATGTCCGTCTCTATAAAGCCGGGGGCGACCGCGTTCGACGTTATGCCGTAGCGGCCGAGCTCGACGGCTAGAGTCTTGGTGAAGCCCTGGATGCCGGCCTTGGCGGCAGAGTAGTTCGCCTGGCCGCGGTTGCCTAGAGCCGAGGTCGATGAGATGTTGACGATCCTGCCGTAGTTGCGCTCGACCATGTGCTTCTGGGCGGCCCTCGCGCAGAAGAACGCGCCGGAGAGGTGGACGTTAAGGACGCTCCTCCAGTCCTCGTCGGTCATCTTGTAGATGAGGGCGTCCGAGGTGATCCCCGCGTTGTTGACGAGTATGTCCAGCCGCCCGTAGCGGTCCACCGTCTCCCCGACGGCGTTCTCGACCTCGGTCCTGCTCGTCACGTCCACCTTCGCCGCGAACGCGTCCATCCCCTCATCCACGAGGCTACGGGCGGTGGCCGCCGCCCCGTCCGTGTTCACGTCCGTCAGACAGACCCGCGCGCCCTCGCGGGCGAACCGGCGGGCTATCGCCACCCCGATCCCACGCCCCGCCCCCGTCACCATCGCAACCCTGCCGTCAAGCCTCCCCATGCACGCTCCTTTCAGTCGCCCGGGTGTCAGGCTTCAGGTTACAGGCATCAGGTCTGCGTTTTTGGAACCCGTGCCGGAACGGACGCCATCTCATAACCGGCGCCGCATCGGTCCGCGTCCGAAGATCCTGGCGCCCCCTGAAGCCTGATGCCCGAAGCCTGAAACCTAGTAATCGTAGAACCCCGAGCCGGTCTTGCGGCCCAGGTTACCGGAACGGACCAGGTTTCGAAGCGTCTGCGGCGGCTCGTAGTAGGGGTCGCCGGTTGCTTCGTGGACCCTGGAGGTTACGTCCAGGGCGACGTCGAGGCCTATGAGGTCGCCCAGCTCGAAGGGGCCTATGGGGAAGCCGAGGCCTTTTTTTACGAGGAGGTCTATGTCTTCTTTGGGGGCGGCTTCCCTCTCGAGGAGGCGGCAGGCTTCGAGGAGCATGGGCATGAGGAAGCGGTTTGCGACGAAGCCTGGGAGGTCGCCGTCGACGACGATGGGGATCTTGCCGAAGGAGCGTACGAGGTCTCTGGCCCGCTCGACGGTCTCGTCGCTCGTGTCCGGGCCGCGGGGGATCTCGACGGCCTCGCGCACCGGGGGCGGGGTGAAGAAGTGGGTGCCGCAGACCTTTTCGGGACGGTTGGTTGCGGAGGCGAGGATCGTTATGGGGATCGAGGATGTGTTGGTGAAGATGCACGCCTCGGGCGGGAGCAGGGCGTCGAGGGTGGCGAGCGCCTCCTTTTTGGGGCCGGTCTTCTCCACGATAGCCTCTATCGCGACGCCTGCCCTGCGGAGGTCCTCGACGTTCGCGGTCCAGTGGATGCGGCCGTAGTGGGCGGCGGCCTCGTCCTCGGAGAAGGCTCCCCTCAGCGCGAAGCGGTCCATGCCCTCGCGGACGTAGAGTTGGGCCTTCTCCAGGGCTTCTACGGAGGCGTCGCAGGCGACGACCTCGTGGCCTGACTGGGCGGCGAGCTGGACGATGCCGGCGCCCATCGTGCCGGTGCCGAGGACGCCTATCTTCGTCTCCATCAGACGTCGCCGGTGCGGGAGAGGTCTTCGGCGTGGAGGACGAGGGTACGGACGCGGTCGCCGAAGCTGGCGAAGCGTTCGTCTTGGGTCTGGCCGTTCTTCCAGCGGGCGAAGATTTGCTGCAGGATGCCGGCGAGCTTGAAGTAGCCGAAGACGACGTACCAGTGCATCTCCGAGAGGTCGCGCCCGCTCCCCTCGGCGTAACGGTCGATGATCTCCCGGCGCGTCATGAAGCCCGGCGTGGCGGTCACGGTCGGCATGACGGCCTTGAGGTCTTCGGGGTCGCCGGGCTCGACCCAGTAGGAGAGCGAGACGGCGAGGTCGAAGAGCGGGTCGCCGACGGTCGCCATCTCCCAGTCGAGCAAGGCTCGAACCTCGGTGAGATCTTGGGGATTTAGGACGAGGTTGTTGAGCTTGTAGTCGTTGTGGATGATGGTCGGCGCTGGGCTCTCGGGGACGTTCGCCGCGAGCCAGTCGGTGAGCGGTCCCACCTCTTCTATCTCGTCGGTCTTCGCCTTGTCGTAGCGGCCGATCCAGCCCTGTGTCTGCCGCTCCAAAAACCCCTCCGGCCTGCCGAGGTCGCCGAGCCCCGCCTCCCACGGGTCGACGGCGTGCAGCTCGACGAGCGTGTCCGCGACGGTGCGTGAGATCCCGCGGCACAGCCCCTCCTCAGGCTCGACGCCTTCGGGAAAGGACTCGTCGAGCACCACGCCCGTCCGCTTCTCCATGACGTAGAAGGGCGCGCCGATGATCTCCTCATCCTCCGTGAAGAAGTAGGGCCTCGGGGCGAGAGGATAGGCGGCGTTCAGCCTGGACAAGATGCCGGACTCCCGTCCCATGTCGTGCGCCTTCGGGGGTATGGGGCCCATCGGCGGGCGGCGCAGCACGCCCTCCCAGTCGCCGATCCTCAACAGGTAGGTCAGGTTCGACGCGCCTGAAGGGAACTGCTCGACCTCGAGACCTCCCTCCGGCAGCCCGTCTATCTTCTCGCGCAGGACACCCTCGACGGTCCTCGCGTCGAACCCCTCGCCCTCGCGGACCCCTATCGTCTCGGACATCCGTATCCTTTCCGGTTGAGGCTTTGAGGTTCTAGGTTCTAGGTCTTGCGATCTTCTCAAAGTTCCTTACCTGATGACTCAAAACCTAGAGCCTAGAACCTATACAACCGCCCTGCCGCCGACGACCTCGGGCACGAGGTCGCTCGCGCCGACGTCGGCGACGAAGTTGAAGGCGTCCATCCGGTCGTTCTCGACGAACCAGCGGCCGGCGCGGCTCTCTTTCAGGGCGCCGTGGACGTTGTTTTCGTGCCGGTTCATGAAGTCCACGGCGAGCCACGCGGCGTCGTTCGGGCGCCAGTCGGGCGCGTTTATGTGGGAGATGATCTCGGCCGCGCCGAGAAAGTCCTCGATGGTGAAGCGGCCGGCCGAGCCGGCGCAGACGAGGTAGACGGAGTCCGCGCCGGACTCCTCCAGCTCGCGGGCGACGGCGGGGGCGTTGCGCAGGCACCCCAGGAGAACCCTGTCTGCGGGGGCGGCGTCTGCGATGGCGCGGGTGCCGTTGGTGGTGACGAAGATGACGTCCCTGTCCCTGACGACCTCGGGGGCATACTCTCCGGGGAAGGGGCCGTGGTCGTAGCCGTCTATGCGGGCGGCGTCCTGCTCCCCGCCGCGCAGAACGTTCCCGGGTCCCATCTTCCGGCGGAGCCCCTCCGCCTCCTCCAGGCTCTCGGCCGGGTAGACGTCGCGGGCGCCGTTCTCAAGGATGGTGAGCAGGGTGGTGGTCGCCATGAAGACGTCCAGGACGACGACCGTGGCGCCGGCGAGCCTCTCCGGCACGATCTCCTGCCGCGTCATAAGAACTCGTAGCCGCTTCAACGAACGGTCCTCCGCATGGTCCCGCCTCCAGGCCGCGAAACGGCCTCCATCTTACAGAAGCGTACCCGCGGTCGCAGGCGTGACGGGGGCCGCGAACGTGCGTCGCGCCGGCCGGCGGAATAGAATGTCTCCGTACGTGGAGCGTCGGATCGGAGTTGCGTTGAGAGACCTGGAGGGACAGGCCGGAGGGCGGGACGCCGGTCGACCGGACGACGGCTCGAACGCCGGGACCTACGTCCTGTTCGCGCTGGCCCTGGCCTTCGCCGGCTTCGGCATCTCCATCGGCATCACCGCCGCGAACCTCGTCCCGGTCTTCGTCTTTATGTTCCCCGCGCTCGTCCTGGGCGCCCTCGGCATCTCCAGGCTCCAGCAGCAGAATCGGGGCTCTATCTCCTCCGGGCACGGCTCGGAGCGCGAGTTGCTCTCGGCCATCAGGGATAACGGCGGCAGCATCACCCCGGCCGAGGCGGCGATGGAGACCTCGCTCACCGTCCGCGAGGCGGACAAGATGCTCTCGGAGCTTGCCGGCGCCGGCCACCTCGGCGTGGAGGGCCACGGCGGGGCGCTCTTCTACTCGCTCCCTGGCCGCGGCGACCCGGAGCTGGAGGAGCGATAGAGGTCCCTAGCCCCCCGTGAACCTCGCCTCACGCTTCTCAAAGAACGCGGCCACGCCCTCCTTGTGGTCGGCGGTAAAGCCGCAGAAAGTCTGGCCCACCGCCTCGCGCTCCAGCACAGTCTCCAGGTCCTCTTCGAAGCTCGCGTAGAGCGCCCCTTTCGTCCTGCCGATGGCGGCCGTCGGCATCGCGGCGAGACGGGAGGCGAGGGCAGCAGTCTCTTCCGCCAGCGTCTCGTCGGGGACGACCTTGTTGACGAGGCCCGTGCGGAGGGCTTCGCCGGCCTCGACGGGGTCGCCGAGTAGGCTCATCTCAAGGGCGCGACCGAGGCCGACGACGCGAGGCAGGAAGAACGAGACCCCGGCGTCGGGCATGAGGCCTATCTTGATAAAGGCGACGGAGAACTTCGCGCTACGGGCGGCTATCCGCAGGTCGCAGGCGAGCGAGATGCCGACGCCGGCCCCGTAGACCGGGCCGTGGAGCGAGGCTACGATAGGCTTCTCCATGGAGACCATCCGCTTGACCAGGCGGCTGTAGGTATCGCGCAGGTACTCGCCGAGGTCGGGGTCGCCTTCGGCGTTTTCAACGATCCCGGCGAGGTCGGCGCCGGCGGAGAAGCCGCGCCCCTCCCCCCGCAGCACGACGCAGCGCACCTCGTCGTCGGATGCGATGTCGTCGAGGGCGGCGTACAGCTCCTCGTGCATCGTGGCGTCGAAGGCGTTTAGCTTCCTCGGGCGGTTCAGGGCGACGTCGGCGACGCCCTCCGACTTCTCGAAGAGGATGGTCTCGTACAAGGTCTAGCCTCCCTGTCGCGCGAGATGCCTCCCGCTTGCATCGCGGGAGGCATCTCGGTTGCGGCGTTCGCGGTGCGGTTACGTGGTCGGCTCCTGGGCCCCGGCGGCGGTCGCGCGGCCGGGGGAGGTCGCGCTGGTCTCGTCCATGTCGCGGCCGTAGGTTTCAGAGAGCAGGAAGGCGCAGACGCCCGTAATGGCGCAGACGGCCGCCATGTAGGCGCCGACGGAGAAGGAGGTGCCCGTGGCGGTCAGGAGGACTGTCGCGATTATGGGGGCGAGGGCGCCGCCGAAGACCGAGCCGATCTGGTACCCCATCGAGGCCCCCGAGTAGCGGACCTTGGTCGAGAAGATCTCCGAGTAGAACGCCGCCTGCGGCCCGTACATCATGCTCAAAAAGATCTGACCCACCACGAGCGCCAGGACCAGCAGGCCGGGGTTGCCGCTGTCCACGAGCGGCCAGAAGGCGAAGAGGCCCCACAGGCCGAGCAGGGCGGCGCCCGCCATGTAGGGTATGCGGCGCCCTATGATGTCGGAGAGGGCGGCGAAGCCCGCGATGGCGAGGAGGCCCGCCACCGAGGAGATCAGGACGGCCGTCAAGACCGTCGACTGCGGCAGCCCGACCTCGTCGCCGGTCGCGTAGTCGAGGATGTAGGTTATGAGGATGTAGAAGTTGGCGTTTATGGCTATAAAGGCGCCTGCGGCGAGGGCTATCTCCTTGGGGTAGGTCTTGAGAACCTCCCACACCGGGGAGCCCGCGGCCTCCTCGGCCTCGCGCCGCTCCTCCTCGGACTGGTGCTGCTCGCGGTACTCTTGCAGGTGCCTGAAGGCCGGCGTGTCCTCCAGCTTGAGCTGGATGTAGAGCCCGAGCCCGATCAGCAGGACGCTCAGGAGGAACGGGATTCGCCAGGCCCACGCCACCAGCGCCCCGTCGCCCAGGGTGGCGGCTATGATCAGGAAGATGATGTTGGAGATAAGCACGGCCACCGGCACGCCCATCTGGGCGAAGCTGCCGTAGAAGCCGCGCTTCTCGGCCGGGGCGCTCTCCGTCGCCAGGAGCACGGCGCCGCCCCACTGCCCGCCGATGCAGATGCCCTGCAAGAAGCGCAGCGCGACGAGCAGGATGGGGGCCGCGATGCCGATGGTCGCGTAGCCCGGCAGGAGCCCTATAGTCGTCGTGCCTATGCCCATCAGGACCAGGGCCGTAACGAGCGCCCTCTTGCGCCCGAACTTGTCCCCGAAGTGCCCGAAGAGGAGCCCGCCCACCGGCCTCCCCACGAAGGCGACGGCGAAGGTCGAGTACGAGAGGATGGTCGCACCCGTGTCCCCGAAGCCCGGGAAGAACAGGTTCGGGAAGACGAGCGCCGCCGCCGTCCCGTAGATAAAGAAGTCGTACCACTCTATGCTAGACCCGGCCAGCGCCGTCAGCGCCACCTTCAGGATGGATCTCTCCGGCGCCTCCTGGTTTACCGCGCCCGCGTTAGCCATGCATGCCTCCCATCACCCCTGTCCCGAACCGTCTCCCGCCTGGCAACGTCCCGCGCGCCGCGTATCCCCTTCTACGCATGCCCCTTTCCCCATGTAACGCCGGATGCAGCCTAAAGCAGCCCCCACCGCGAGTCAAACGGCGCGTGTGGGCCTCGGGGTACAGGTCGCCTCCTTCGGAGGCTTTCGGGTTTCAGGCATCAGGCGTGCGGCCCGTAGCCCGACTCGTCACCTTGGTTGGTCCCAGGGAGCGGCGCGTCCGCGGCATCCTCACTCTACAACCCTCGAAACCTGGAACCCGAAGCCCGATGCCTGAAGCCTACGAAAGCCTCTGCGAGAGCTCGGCGAAGCGGTCGAGGGATTCCGGGTTGCTCAGGGAGTCGCGGCTCGCGGCCTCGTCGGGCGGGGTGCCGGAGAGGATCTTCTTGATCGGCACCTCCAGCTTCTTGCCGTTTAGGGTCTTGGGGACGTCGGGGACGGCGAAGATCTCGTTCGGGACGTGGCGCGGGGAGGTCCGCTCGCGGATGCTCGTGTTTATCTTTTTCTTAAGGGCGTCGTCGAGCTCGGCGCCCTCCTTGAGCACCACGAACAGGGGCATGTATGAGTCGCCGCCGGCTCTTGGTACGTCCACGACGAGGCTGTCGGCGACCTCCTCGACGGCTTCGACGGCGGAGTAGATCTCGCTCGTCCCCATCCTGACGCCGCCGCGGTTTATGGTCGAGTCCGAACGCCCGGAGATGACGCAGCCGCCGTGCTCTTTGATCAGGATCCAATCCCCGTGGCGCCACACGCCGGGGTACACGTCGAAGTAGCTCTCCCTGTAGCGCTCCCCGCCCTCGTCGTTCCACAGATAGACGGGCATGGACGGCATGGGCTGGGTTATGACCATCTCCCCCACCTCCCCCACGACGGGCCGGCCGTCGGGGTCGAAGGCGTGGACGGCGGCCCCGAGCGACCGCGCTTGAAGCTCCCCGGCCCGCACGGGCAGGAGCGGCACCCCGCCGACGAACGCCGTGCAGAGGTCGGTGCCGCCGCTGGTCGAGTAGAGCCAGAGGTCCTCCTTGACGTGCCCGTACACCCACCCGAAGCCCTCGGGCGGGAGCGGCGAGCCGGTCGAGCCCACGCCCCTGAGCGCGGAGAGGTCGAAGTTCCGGCCGGGCTCTACCCCGGCCTTCATGCAGCCGGTGAGGTAGCCGGCGCTGGTCCCGAAGTGGGTAATGCCGGTCTCCTCGGCTAGCCGCCAGAGCCTGCCCATGTCCGGGTGCGCGGGGCTGCCGTCGTAGAGGACGGCGGTGGCGCCGGCGAGCAGGCCTCCGACGAGCAGGTTCCACATCATCCAGCCCGTCGTCGTGAACCAGAAGAAGCGGTCGCCGGGGCCGAGGTCTATGTGAAGGCGGGCCTTCTTGAGGTGCTCAAGCAGGATCCCACCTTGGCTGTGCACGATGGCCTTCGGCAACCCCGTCGTCCCGGAGGAGTAGAGCACCCACAGCGGATGGTCGAAGGGGACGCGCTCGAAGCCGAGCTCCGCGCCCTCGTTGGCCGAGAGCACGTCGCCCCAGAGGACGGCCGCGTCGAGGACGGCGGCGTCGGCCGCCTCGTCGAGGTAAGGGAGGAGCACGGTCCTCTGGAGCGTCGGGATCTCCGCCTGCAGCCTGGCGACGACGTCGGTCCTGTCGAAGTCCTTGCCCCCGTAGCGGTAGCCGTCGCACGCGACGAGGACCTTCGGCCCGATCTGCTTGAAACGGTCTACCACGCTCCCCGCCCCGAAATCCGGCGAGGCGCTGGACCACACGGCGCCCAGAGAGGCGCACGCCAGAAACGCCACGACCGCCTCCGGCACGTTCGGCAGGTACGCGACTACCCTGTCGCCGCGCCCCACCCCCATCCCCGCGAGGCCGGCGGCGAAGGCGGCCACCCTGGTCTCCAGCTCCCCCCAACTCGTCTCCCCGGTAGGGCGCAACTCGGAGGCGTGGACGAGGGCCGCTCCCCCCTGATGGGCGTTGCGGAAGACGTGCTCGGCGTAGTTCAGCTCGGCCCCCGGGAACCACTCGGCCCCCGGCATCTCGCGCCGCCCGAGCACGGCCTCGTACGGCTTGGAGGACCGGACGTCGAAGAACTCCCAGAGGCTAGACCAGAAGCCCTCGATGTCCGTCACGGACCACTCCCAGAGCGCGGTGTAGTCCTCAAAGGGGAGGTCTCTCTCCTCTGCGAGCCACCCCATGTAGCGGGTAATGGCGGCGTTCTCGCGGAACTCGGGTGAGGGTTCCCAGAGGGGCGTTCCCTCGGTAGTCTCGGTCATGCGCGGTCCTCC
>CADCUT010000205.1 GCA_902805975.1 uncultured Rubrobacteraceae bacterium
GAGCCCGGGGTTTGTGGCCTAGCTTGCTAGGCCACCCCGTTGAGCCTCCACAGCGCGTACGTCCAGGCGAGGTCGTACAGCACCCACAGGTAGTACGGGACGAGCAGCCCCGCCGAGAACCGCTCGTACCTGCGGAGCGCGACGATCAACGCCGTCAGGGGCACCAAGAACGCCGCTATGCCCACGAACCCGGCGAGCGTGCTGCGCAGGCCGAAGAACCCGTAGTTCCACAGCTCGTTGAAAAAGAGCACGCCGACGGTAAGCGCGAAAGACACGGCCCTGCCCCTGGGGTCGTCGACGTGGACGAGGACGCGGTACAGCACGACGGCCGCGAGGACGTAGTAGAGGAACCCCACCAGGAAGAACGCCCACAGCGGCACGAGGAACCAGGGCTTGACCAGGCCGGCGAACCAGCCCAGACCCGATCCCCCGACCAGGGCGGTGCCGAAGATCGCGAACAGCACGGGCGTCGCCGTCGCGGCGACCAAAGCCCCTTTTCTCGACCGGCGCATGGTTGACCTTCCCGTGGCGACGTCGAATGTCTCCCGCATGCTACACGTTCTTCTCCCCGTGGTGATGGGGACGAGGAATGTTGGAGGAGTCTTCTGCCGCTCGGGTTACGGATATGTGTAGCGCCGGCCGTGGCTAGGTCTGCACCCCACAGCAACGATCCCGCCACCCCAAGTCTCGCCATGCGTCCCGAAGTTTATGGCGAGGTTTCCTACGGCGAGACCCTCTTCGTGGTCCTGCGGGCGGCCCGCTACCTGGACCGACCCGAGACCGTCGAGTTCGGGGAGGTGCACGTCTTCGTGGGCCCCGACTTCGTGGTGACGGTCAGGCACGGGGAGGCCCCGGACGTCGGCGAGGTCAGGGGGCGCATGGAGAGGGACAGCGACCTCTTGCGCCGCGGGCCGGAGGCGATCCTCTACGCGATCATGGACCGGGTGGTGGACGACTACGCCCCCGTGGTGGCGGGCCTGGAGAACGACATAGACGAGATAGAGACCGAGGTATTCGGCGGCAACGCGGGCGTCAGCAGGCGCACCTACGAGCTCTCGCGCGAGGTGATCGAGTTCCAGCGGGCCGTCAAGCCCCTCTCGGGGATGCTGGCGGGCCTGATCGCCGGCTCGGAGAAGTACGGCGTGGACCCCGAGCTCCAGCGCTACCTCAGGGACGTCCAAGACCACGCCATACAGGTCACCGAGCGGGCGGCCGGCTTCCGCGAGCTCCTGCAGAACATACTCAGCGTGAACCTCTCGCTCGTGGGCCTGCAGCAGAACGAGGAGGTCAAGGCGCTCACGGAGGCCTCCATAGCGCAGAACGACGAGGTAAAGAAGATCTCCGGCTGGGCGGCCATCCTCTTCGCCCCGACCCTCATAGCCGGCATCTACGGGATGAACTTCGACCACATGCCCGAGCTGCACTGGCTCTTCGGCTACCCCTTCGCCTTGGCGCTGATGCTCCTCGCCTCGGTCTCGCTCTACCTCGTCTTCAAGAGGCGCGGATGGCTCTAGCGGGCCCCGCGGCAGCCTGCACGTCCAACCCCGCGGAAGGCGGGCACTCTCGGAAGCGTCCTGCAAGATGGGCCGTGCGGCGCACGCCCTTACCTACGCTCGGCCGCTAAACTGGGCTGCGTGCTCGAACTGCTCCAAGCCGTCTTCCTCGGGGTCGTGCAGGGGCTCACCGAGTTCCTGCCCGTCTCCAGCTCCGGCCACCTCTTGCTTAGTCAGTACTTCCTCGGCATGGACCGGGAGCGCTTCGGTCTCCCCTTCGACGCGGCCATCCACACGGGCACGGTCCTGGCGGTGGTGCTGTTCTTCCGCCGCGACCTCCTCTCGATGGCCCGGGCGTTCCTCAGCTCCCTGCCCCGCCCGGACTTCTCCAATCCGCAGGTCAGGATGGCCTACCTCATCCTGGTGGCCACCGTCCCGGCCGGGCTTATCGGGTTCTTCTTCGAGGACTTCTTCGCGACCGAGGTGCGCTCGCCTTGGGTGGTGGTCTTCAACCTCGTGTTCGTGGGTGTGCTGTTCCTCGTTGCGGAGTCAGTGGGGCGCAAGACGGAAGCCGCCTCCAAGCTCGGCCCGCTCGGGGCGTTCGGCGTCGGCCTCGCCCAGGCCGCGGCCCTCATCCCCGGGGTGTCGCGCTCGGGGGCGACGATCACGTGCGGGCTGCTCCTGGGCCTCAGGCGAGAGGAGGCGGCGCGCTTCTCGTTCCTGATGAGCGTGCCCGTGACGGCCGCGGCGGCGGGCCTGAGCTTGGCCGAGGCGGCCGGCGAGGGCCTGAACGGGCACGAGGCGTCGATGTTCCTGGCGGGGTCCGTCTCTTCCGGGGTGGTGGGGTACCTGGCGATCAGGTTCCTGCTGCGCTTCCTGGCCAACCACACGCTCAGAATCTTCGCCTACTACCGCTTCGCCCTGGCCGCGGTGGTGACACTGGTCCTTCTGTCCTCGGGAACCTGACCGCCCCTATTAACCGGAGTACGTGGAAGGGACCAGCCTGTTGAAAAACGGGCTGGATGATTCTCCGAAGTGCGGGATACGAACAGGGGCTGGGTGTAACCGTCCTGTCCCGCCTCGCGTCTCAGTTGGGGCGGGCCCGCACTTCGAGCGACGCTGACTGACGTGAAAGCATACCCTCAGAGGCCACGGGCCCGCGTTGGGCATTCTAGAGAATGCGCGGGTTGCGGGGCAAGAGGGGATCGTCCTCAGAACTTCGCCCTGAAACCGTCTAAAAGGGGTCTTGAGGCGGCGACCCGGTAGGATTCCGGGCACCATGAGAACAGCATACCAGAGCGACCTCTCAGACGAGGAGTGGGAGGTCATCGAGTCGCATCTGCCCGTCCCCCGAGCCCCCGGTCGCCCCAGGCTCCACCCCTTGCGCGAGATCCTCGACGCCGTCTTCTACGTCGTTAGAGGTGGCTGCGCCTGGAGGCTCTTGCCCCACGACTTAGAACGCCGTGGAAGACCGTCTACCACTACTTCCGTTTCTGGCGCATCGATGGTACGTGGGAGCGGCTGCACGCCGCCCTGCGCAAGCGGGTGCGGGTCCGCCTGAAGAGGAACCCTTAGCCAAGTGCCGGGATAGTGGACTCCCGGTCGGTCAAAACAACCGGGGTGGGCGGACAAGAGCGTGGTTACGACGGCGCCAAGAAGGTTAAGGGTAGGAAGCGACATTTACTGGTGGATACGCAGGGGTTGGTGCTCGAAGCGAGGGTCCACAACGCCAACGTCACCGACCGCGACGGCATCAAGCTCCTACTCGCACCATCCTCACCCGATCGCCTGCCGCGCCTCTCGCACCTGTGGCTGGACGCCGGCTACACCGGCCAAGACAAAGGCGCCGGCTGGGTGGAGAGGACGTTGGGGTGGACGGCCGAGATCGTTAGGCACCCGCCCAAGCCGGCCCCAGAGGAGGTCATGATGAGGTGGGTTAGGGAGTTCAACAAAGAGGGCTTGGCCATCGACCCGAAGAAATTCATGCCGGAGGATGGCCCGAGACCCTTCCTGCCGAAGAGGTGGGTCGTAGAACGCACATTCTCGTGGTTAGGACAGAACAGGAGGATGAGCAAAGACTACGAGCGGCTGCCGGAGAGCGGAGAAGCCTTTATCTACGCGGCCATGAGCCGCCTTATGGCGAGGAGATTGGCTCGCTAATGAGGGTTTTCAGACAGTTTCCTGAGGAGGTTCTCAGAAGTCCGCGTGGCCCCGGTCTGTGCGGTCCGGGGGGTGGACGCGCTGCCGGCTAGACCCGCGGAAGCCTTGTCCGGCCCCCCGCCTCCAGGTGGCGGCGCACCGCCCGCTTCAGCCTCCCCTCCCGGTACCAACCGACCCACCACGGCGCGAGCCACACGTAGCACGCGCCGTCGTAGTGCGCCCGGGAGGCGGCCAGGTCGTTCTCCGGGGAGGGGTCGCGGACCAGCGCCTCGACGGCCTCCTCGTAGCGGGTCACGGGGTCGTCCATGCGGGACCATCCTATCCGCGCGGAGGCGTACATGCTCGGGCCATCTCCCGGGTCCCGGCTGCGCGGGGCCCCGACGGATCGGCCAGGGCGGCGGTCCTAGGCGGGCAGGCCCGCCGCCGCCAGGCCCGCGGCCTCCTCGACCGGGGCGCCCTCCTTGCGCAAAAGCTGGTACTCGACCGCCGGGACCCAGAAGGAGGGGGGGGCCGGGACCCGCCCCCGCAGCAGCCCCAGGGCCTCCTCGTCCGTCCGGGGGGCGGGCCCCTCCGCTCTCGTGCTTCTCTCTGGGGTGTGCGGGCGCAAGGTGCCTCCTCGGGTGGCGTCGCGGGTCTTACGTCTACGCTTACCTCTACGACTACCAGTCCCCCGGGCGCCCGCGCGTGCCCTGCTTCACGTCCGTCCCCTCGCGCGCTCGATGCCGGTGGCCTGGGCGGGAACGGCAACGCGGTGGGCCGGGGCACCATCACCCCGGCCCCTCCGCGAGAGAAGGTCCGCTTCCGCCACTCACGGTCGGTGGTGTGGAGTCTTACCTTCGGGCGGGGGCCGGGCAACGATAGCAGGGGCCAGGGTACGAGCCCTGACCCCTGCGAGTAGCAATTTGGCAACATCGGGCCAGAGACCCTGAAGCTGGCCCCGGAGCCCCTAAGAAACGTCCACGGCGCCGACGTAGCCGGGGACCTGCGAGATCGGGGTCTCGGTTATGGTGCCGTAGTAGGTCGAGGAGTGGATGATGGTTCCGTAGCCGGTCGCTATGCCGACGTGGGAGATGCCGTAGCCGGCCTCGTCGAAGAAGACGAGGTCCCCTGCGGCGGCCTCCGAGGGCGCGCCGTAGGAGTACTGGGCGACCGGGTCGTCGGGCAGGGACACGCCGAGGTCGGCGTAGACGGCCGATGTGAAGCCGGAGCAGTCGAGCCCCCCGGCGCCGTAGGGCGTGCCTATGTAGGACTGGGCCTCGGCCACCACGGCCTCGCCCGAGACCTGGGCCGACGCCTCAGAGGGCGTGTTCGCGACCAGGACGGCCGACAAAACGGCGCACGAGAACAGGGCGACGAAGATCTTGCGCATTTGGAGATCCCCCTCCAGATTCGCTTGCTTGCAACCACTTGCTACTTACAAGCCGGGGATGCTACCAGAGATCCGGGCGCCTTCAAGCGGCCGGGGTGGGGCGCGTTGCCCCGAGACGGCTTACCCCTGCCGGAGCTGGTAGCCTGGTCCTTCTCCTAGTATTTTGGGAAGTCTGCTAGGC
>CADCUT010000206.1 GCA_902805975.1 uncultured Rubrobacteraceae bacterium
CGCGGGCGAGCGCAAGCTCGGCCACCAGCACGGCAACGACGGCTGGGGAACCTTCGACGACGACAACGTGGTGGGCACGAACTTCTTTATGCAGACCCTCGAGCTCGCCCAGACCCTCCAGGACGTGGGCTACGGGACCGGGGGCGAGATCGTCGGCTTCGACCTCTACCCATACACCGAGGACCAGGTCGCGGCCGTCAGGCGTGCGATCCTGCAGTGGGAGTTTATCTGGGACCTCGCGAAGAGAATAGACCGCGGCGCTTTACGCGAGGCCAGGGCCAACGCCGACGCCCTCGCCGGGCAGCGGGCGGTCTACGCGGCCCTCGGCATGGACGAGGGCTACGAGGCCGAGGTCGTGCGGCGCCGGGGCGAAGCCAGGGAGGCGCGCGAGGGGCGGACGGGGGGGTGAGCGTCAACATCGGCCTCGACGTCGGGACGGGCGGCGCCAGGGCCGTCGCGGTAGACGAGGCGGGAAACGTCGTCGCCGAGGCCTCCTCGGGGTACCCGCTCCACAGCCCCCGCCCGGGGTGGACAGAGCAGGACCCGGCTGACTGGTGGGATGGGGCGAAGGCGGTGCTCGGGCGCGTGGCCTCCGAGGTCGGTGGGGAGGTCGACGGGATCGGGCTCACCGGGCAGATGCACGGGTCGGTCTTCCTCGATTCTTCAGATGACGTCATCCGCCCGGCCCTGCTGTGGAACGACCAGCGGACCGGCCGGCAGTGCGAGGAGATCACGGAGAAGGTAGGGGCGGAGCGCCTGATCGAGATCACCGGAAACCCCGCCCTCACGGGCTTCCAGGCCCCGAAGGTCCTCTGGCTGCGCGAGGAGGAGCCGGAGAATTACGCCAGCCTCTCCCGCGTCCTCCTGCCGAAGGACTACGTGAGGCTGCGGCTGACCGGCGAGTACGCCACCGACGCCTCCGACGCCTCCGGGACACTCTTCCTCGACGTTGAGAACCGTGGGTGGTCGGAGGAGATCCTGTCCGCCCTCGAGATCCCCCCGGACTGGATGCCCGAGGTCTACGAGGGCCCGCAGAGCACGGGGACCCTGCGCCGGGAGGCGGCGGAGGAGCTTGGCCTGCCGCCCGGCATCCCGGTCGCGGCCGGGGGCGGGGACAACGCGGCGGCGGCCGTCGGGACCGGCATCGTGGCCCCCGGCCTCGTGAGCTCCTCCATAGGCACCAGCGGCGTCCTCTTCGCCCATACGGAGCGTTTCAAACCGGACCCTTCGGGGAGGCTCCACGCCTTCTGCCACGCTGTGCCGGGGGCCTACCACCTGATGGCCGTTACCCTCTCGGCCGGCGGGTCCCTCTCCTGGTGGCGCGAGGCCGTCGGCGGGAACTTCGACGAGATGGTGGGGGACGCTTCGGAGGTCCCTGCTGGCTCGGAGGGGCTGGTCTTCTTGCCCTACCTCTCTGGGGAGCGGACGCCGCACCTGGACCCGGAGGCGAGGGGGGCCTTCTTCGGCCTGACGGCGCGCCACGGCGTCCCGCACATGACGCGGGCCGTGATGGAGGGCGTGGCCTTCTCCCTGCGGGAGGGGTTGGAGATCATGCGCGGCCTCGGCGTCCCCGTCGGGGAGGTGCGGGCGACGGGCGGCGGCGCCAGGAGCGCCCTGTGGCGCCAGCTCCAGGCCGACGCGTACGGCGAGCCCATCCGGCGCACCGCCGCCGACGAGGGCCCGGCCTACGGCGCGGCCCTCCTGGCCGGCGTCGCGGCAGGGGCCTACGGGGACGTTGGTGAGGCCTCCTCGGTGGTGAGGCTGCGCGAGGAGGTGACGGAGCCCGACCCCGGACGGGCGGAGGCCTACGAGGGTTACTATAGGGTGTTCCGCTCGCTGTACCCGGCGACGAGGGAGGCCATGTCCCATCTCACGGAGCTGGCCTCGGGAGGCGAGGGGGGTTCGGGGTAGGCCGGGACTGCCAGGTCTGAGTCGCCCGGTGGCGCGGGCGGGTTTAAAACCCGCCCCTACGGGGTGCGTGGGGGTCTTGTCGGTGTCGGGCCGGGCGTCTCGGCGCGCGTGCTATGATCGTTCGATGCACCGTGACGCGGAAGGTTCTGGTACGGCCCTCGCGGCGGAAGCTTCGGAAGAGAAACCTCTAGATTACCGGCCGGTCCTGCTGGCCGTCGCGGTCGCGACGGCGGGGGTGTTGCCGGCCTTTTTGACGGGCGGGATGGCGGTCCAGATCCGGGGCGAGATGGGCTTCGGGTCGGCGGCTCTAGGGCTGGCGGTCGCGCTGTTCTTCGTCTCGTCGTCGACGGCGTCGGTGGTCATGGGGCGGCTGGTGGAGAGGATCGGGTCTCACCGCGGCATGCGGCTGGCGGTCTTCGGGAGCGCGGCCTCGCTGTTGTGCGTCTCGCTCTTTGCCGGGTCCTGGACCGGGCTGGTCGTCTGCCTGGTGTTCGGCGGGCTGTCCAACGCCGTCTCGCACCCGGCGACGCACCTGTCGCTGGCGCGCGAGGTGCCGCCAGGTAGGCAGGGATACTCGTTCGGGATCAAGCAGGCGGCCATCCCATCCGCGACCCTGCTCGCCGGCCTCGCGGTACCGGGCATCGCCCTCACCTTCGGCTGGCGCTGGGCCTTCGCCGGCGGGGCCCTGCTCGCGCTCTGCGTCGCCCTCCTCGTCCCGAAGGAGCGGGTCGGGGGCGTGAAGCGGATCTCGGAGGCCCGCTCCACGGACGCCTCGACGGGGCCGCTGGTGCTGCTGGCCGTCGGCATCGGGCTCGGGTCGGCGGCGGCGACGCCTCTCGGGGCGTTCGTCGTGGAGTCTTCGGTGGCGACGGGGCTCGGCGTTGGCATGGCGGGCCTACTGCTGGCGCTCGGGAGCGCCGCGAGCATCGTCGTGCGCGTGCTCTTCGGGCTTCTCGCCGACGGGATGGAAGGTGGGCGGCTGCTGCTCGTCGGGGGGATGCTCGGGGCTGGCGTGGCGGGCTTCGTGATGCTCGCGACGGGCTCCCCGGCGCTCGTGGTGCCCGGCGTCCTGCTCGCGTTCGCGGCCGGGTGGGGCTGGCCCGGGCTCTTCAACTTCGCCGTCGTAAAGACGAGCCCCGGGGCGCCCGCCGCGGCGACCGGCGTCACCCAGACCGGGGCCTCAGGCGGGGCGGCGGTCGGTCCGATCCTCTTCGGCCTCGTGGTGGAGGCCGCCGGGTACGGGGCGGCGTGGCTGGTCTCCGGCGTCCTCGCGCTCGCCGCGGTCGCGACGATCCTTCTCGGGCGCATGGTCCTGCGCGGACGGCCGGCTTCTGCGGCGCCCTTTACAAACGCTCGCGAAAACGGGTAACGTGGCCCGCGTGAAGTCTATCTTGCGCAACGAGAGCCCGTTCGCCCTCGGGGCCGTCCTCGTGATGGCCGCGATCTCGCTCGCGGCGGGAATCTGGGGGAGGGTTTGGAGGCTCGGCTTCCCGCCGCAGCAGATATGGGACGAGATCTACTTCCCCGTCATGGCGAACAAGTACCTCAGGGGCGTCGAGTTCTTCGACCTCCACCCACCCTTGGGCAAGTTCATCATCGCCTGGAGCATCGCCATCTTCGGCAACACGCCCTTCGCCTGGCGCCTGATGCCGGCGGTCTTCGGCCTCGCCCTGATAGCGCTGGCGGTCGCCGTCGGGTGGTACCTGTTCAGGGACTGGGTGGCCGTGCCGCTCGTCGTGCTCCTGTTCGCGGGGGAGACGATATTCATCGTCCACTCCCGGACGGGGGTTATGGACATCTTTCTCGTCTTTTTCGTGATGGCGACCTTTCTCGCCGCGCTGTGGGCCAGGGGCTACGGTCACGCGCTGCTGACGGCGGTGCTGCTGGGCCTCGCGATAAGCGTCAAGTGGGCCGCCTTCCCGGTCGCGATACCGGCCGGGTACGTGCTCTGGAGAAAGGGGCTGCTCAAGCCTTTCGTGGCGAGCCTGTGGGTCTCGGTGCTCATCTACTTCGCGCTCGTGTACATCGAGCGCCTGATCATCGTAACGCCGAACCCCTTCCAGGCGTGGGTCGAGGTCTGGAGTTGGCACCTCCAGGCCGCCGACAAGGTCGACGCCGCCATACCCCACCTGTGGGGCTCGCCGTGGTGGAGCTGGCCCGTCATGCTGCGCCCGATCCGCTACGAGTACCTCGTTGACGCGGAGGCGCAGCTCAGGGTCGTCCTCGCCATCGGCAACCCGCTTGTGTGGTGGGCGAGCACCCTCGCCGTCATAGCGGGCCTCTTCGAGTTGATCCGGCGGGCGATCTCGCGCAGCTTCGACCTCGACGATCCCCTGCTCCCGATAGTGCTCGGTTACGTGGTCCTGCTCCTGCCCTGGATCCCCGGCACCCGCATCCCCTACATCTACAACTACCTGCCGATGTACGCCTTCGCCATGCTCGCCCTCGTCTACTGGCTGGTCAGGATCTGGCGCGGCGGCCCGCGCTTCGGGCCCTGGCTCGTGGTCGCCTTCGGCGTTCTGGCGCTCACGGCGGCCCTGCTCTACCTCCCCCTGGCGACCACCCTCCCGATAGACCAGGACGACCTGATGCGGCTCATCCTCTTCGACTCGTGGTTCTACCAGGAGTCCCCCGTGCCCGGCAGCGGCTGCAGACCCCCAGACCCCGCGCCCGGCTGCTAGTAGGCATCAGGTCTGAGGCTCTAGGTTCCAGGTTTTAAGGGATTGTAGAGCGAGGATGCCGCGGGCATGATGCTCTTTTGAGCTAATCGTGGTTGCGATGTCGGGCTCCGGGCCTCGTACCGCACCCCTAATGCCTAGAACCTTAGCCTGTAGGCCTAAAGCCTCGGCGTCGGAGGCGACCTAAAGCCTGTAGCCTGACACGTTGTGGGTCTACGCTTCTTCTATGGCGTCTCCGGACCGGATGGGGCCCGCCTGTATCACCCTGGCGCAGATGCCGCCGCGATTTCTGAGCGCCCGCGTCATGCCCCGCTCGCTCAGGTCCTGGACGTGCTTGCAGGGCGGACGGGAGCGGTCGTACTCTAGGACGACCTCCCCGACCCTGAACCTCTTGCCGCGTAAGCCCAGGAGGTCCACGCCGCGGGTAACGATGTTGCGCCGGTGCTGGCCCGATTTTATGTCGAGGCCCTGCTCTTCGATCTCGTCGAGGTGCTCGCCCTCGATGAGGGTGATCTGGCAGACGTCCCCGTACTGCGTCCAGAAGCCCGTCCCCTCGCAGTAGCGGTCGCCCTGGATGCCGCACCCCTCCACGGTCTCCACTTCCTCCACGCTCTCCATCGCCGCGCTGCCCCGCGTCGTTACGAAGATCTCCTCGACCACACCCTGCATCTGCCATCCCCTTCCGAACTCGGTGGTTACAGAATCCCGAGCGCCCGAGTGTCTCCCGAACATAGGCCAGAACTTTAACATGCAAGCCCCGTTCTACGGCCTCCCGTCCCGGTGGGGGATATCCCTCCGTCTGCCGGGGTAGATCAGGGGCATGGGAAGCAACAGGGCGACCCCGCGCAGGCGCTTGGCGCTGGCCGTGCTGTGCCTGGCCTCGTTTATGGCCGTGGCCGACTCGACCATCGTCAGCATTGCCCTGCCCGCCATCCGCCGGGAGCTCGGGTTCTCTGGGGCCGACGCCCAGTGGGTCCTCAACGGCTACGCCCTGGCCTTCGGGGGTCTGCTCCTCGTCTGCGGGAGGGCCGGCGACCTCTACGGGCGCCGGCTCCTGTTTCTGGTGGGCCTCGGCGTCTTCGGGGCCGTCTCCCTGCTCGGCGGTTTCGCCCAGGCGCCAGGGGTCCTGGTGCTCGCCCGCTTTCTGCAGGGCGCCGCCGCGGCCGCCTTCGTGCCGGCCTCCCTCTCGCTGCTGACCACGATCTTCGCCGAGGGCGAGGACCGCAACCGCGCCATCGGGATCTACGGCACGACCGCCGCCCTCGGGTTCGTGGTGGGCATGGTGGGCGGCGGCTTTATCACGGAGCTCCTGGGCTGGCGGTGGGTCCTGTTCGTGAACGTTCCGGTGGCCCTCGCGGCGCTCCTCGCGGCCCCGGTGACGATACCGGAGAGCCGGATCTCCGGGCCGCGCTCGCTCGACGTGCTCGGGGCGCTCACGGCCACCGCCGGGCTGACCGCGGCGATCTACGCCGTCTCGGAGGTTCCCGAGAGGGGATGGAACTCCCCGACAGTCCTCCTCTCCGCCGCCCTCGGCCTCTCCCTGATGGCCCTCTTCGTGGCCAACGAGCGGCGCTCGCGGGCACCGCTGGTCCCGCTCTCGGTCTTCAGGAACGGCGCCGTGACCGTCCCGAACGCCGCCATCTTCTTGCAGTCGACGGTGGGAGTGGCCTGGCTCTACCTTCTCACGCTCTACTTCCAGGAGGTCTTGGGCCACGGTCCGCTGGCCGCCGGCCTCCTCTTCTTGCCTATGGCCCTAGCCTCCGTGGCGGCGGCCGCCGTGGCCGGAAGACTCGCCACGAACCTCGGCACCGCCGGGACGGCGGCTTTGGGCCTCGGGGGCGTGGCCGCCGGGCTGCTCCTCATGATGGCCGTCTCCCGGGAGGGCGGCCTCCTCGTGGTGCTCGTCGGGACGGTGGTCGGGGAGGCCGGGTTCATGTTCTCGAACGTCTCCCTGACCATCGCCGGTGCCGGTGCCGGTGCCGGGGCCGCGGGCGAGGACGGGCGGGGACTCGCGGCCGGCCTGCTCAACACCTCCGTACAGCTCGGCAACGCGTGGGGCCTCGGCGTGGCCGCCACCCTGGTCGCCGCGACGGCCGGCCCGCTCGCCGACGGCCTGCGGACAGGCTTCCTCGCCTGCGCGGGCTTCGCCCTCCTGGCCATCCCCATAGCGCTCTTCGGCCTGCCAGGGAGCAGAGGCAAACTCTCGGGGGCACGCGACGCGGAAGCATAGCGAAGGGTGGACCCTACCCTACGGGCCTGCCGTACCCGCCCCCGCCGGGCGTCTCGACGGTGACGACGTCTCCTTCTTGCAGCTCGCGGCTTGTCTTGGGCGGGAGTTCTTCGCCGTTGAGCGTGTTCCGGCCGACCCTGCCCGGTTCCCCGCCCTCGACGCCTCCGGGCGCGTGGCGGCGGCGGTCGGTGAGGAGGGAGAGGCTGGCGGGTTCGAGGACTTGAATCGCGCGGACGACGCCGTCGCCGCCGCGGTGCTCGCCCGCGCCGCCGGAGTCGTAGAGGAGCTCGTAGCGCGTCACGCGCATGGGGTACTCGAGCTCGAAGGCCTCGACGGGGGTGTTGAGGGTGTTGGACATGCCGACGTGGACGCCCGAGGGGCCGGGGCCGCGCGAGGAGGCGCCCTGGCCGCCGCCGATGGTCTCGTAGTAGGTCCAGTTGCTCCCCTCGCCCGCGCCGCCGATGATCGTGTTGTTCATCGTCCCCTGGCCCTGGGCCGGTATCTCCCGCGGCGCGAAACCGGCGAGGGCGGCGAGCACCGTGTCGGCTATGCGGTTGGAGGTCTCGACGTTGCCCGCGACGACCGCCGCCGGGTACGCCGCGTTTACGAGGCTGCCCTCCGGGGCCCGTATCTCGAGTGGGGCGTAGGTGCCGGCGTTGGCCGGGACGTCCTTCGGCAGCAGGACGCGCAGGGCGAAGAAGCACGCCGAGCGGGTGACGGGCAGGGGGCAGTTGATGTTGCCGCGCACGGCGGGGGAGGTGCCGGAGAAGTCCACGGTCATCTCGTCGCCGGCTATCTTTACGGAGGCCCTTATGGGGATGTCCTCGTCCGTGGAGCCGTCGCCCTCCATGAAGTCCTCCGCCGAGTGCTCGCCGTCCGGGAGCTCGCGGACGGCCTCGCGGGCGCGGCGCTCGGCGTAGAGGACGACCTCTGAGAAGGCGGCGAGGACCGTCTCCCTGCCGCGGCGTTCGATCAGCTCCTCTATCCGCGCTCCGGCTATGTTGTTCGCGGCGATCTGGGCGCGGAGGTCGCCGCGCCGCAGCCCCGGGGTGCGGACGTTGGCGAGGAGGAGGTCGAGGACGTCTCTCACGTACTCGCCGCTCTGGACGAGACGGACCGGGGGGATGATTATGCCCTCCTGGAAGATCTCGCGCGAGTCCGAAGGCATCGAGCCGGGCCGCATCCCGCCCACGTCCGAGTGGTGCGCCCTTGTGACCGCGTAGCCGACGATATCCCCGCCGTACGCAACGGGCGAGACGAGGGTTATGTCCGGCAGATGGGTGCCGCCGGAGTACGGGTCGTTTATGGCGAAGACGTCGCCGGGCTCGGGGTCGCGGTCCATGACCGCCCTCACGGCCTCGGGCATGGCGCCGAGGTGGACGGGGATGTGCTCGGCCTGGGCGACCATGTTGCCGTTCGCGTCGAAGAGGGCCGTCGAGCAGTCGCGGCGCTCCTTGATGTTCGACGAGTAGGCGCCCCGGATCAGGACGGCCCCCATCTCCTCGGCTATACCAGAGAGCGCGCTCGCCAGGACCGAGAGGGTCACGGGATCCAACCCCTTCCTACCCATCTTCCCTCTCCAGCACGAGGTTACCGACACCGTCCACAGCACCCCTCCATCCGGGCCGCACGACGCACGTGGACTCCTTGAACTCGACGATTGCCGGACCTTCTACCTCCGAGCCCTCGCCCATCTTCTCCCTGTCGAAGACCGGGACCTCCCGCCACTCACCGTCGAAGTTAGCCCCCCGCCGCCCGGCCTCTACCTCCCCGGACGGCCCCGGCTCGTCGAGCTTCGGCTTCTCGACGGGTACGGTCGCGACGAGGCGCAGGTTCACCAGCTCGACGGGCTCGTCCTCCATCCTGTAGCCGTAGCGCCCCTCGTGCGCGGCGTGGAACCTCTCTGCCAGATCCTCCGGGACGTCCGCGTCCACGGTCAGCTCGAAGGACTGGCCCCCGTAGCGCAGGTCCGCCCTGCGGTGGTTATCCGGGTCTTCGAGGTCGTCTGCCGCCGCGGCCTCCATCTCCCTGTATCGGTCCTCGAACACCTCCGCGTCCATCCCGTCCAGCGGGGCGAGGTAGGGACGGACGTAGTCGCGGCGAAGGTCGCTTATGGCGAGGCCGAGGGCGGAGAGCACGCCGCCGGCGCGGGGGACGAGGACGGTCCCCATGCCGAGCTCTTCGGCCAGAGAGCAGGCGTGCATCCCGCCGGCCCCGCCGAAGGCGAGCAGGGCAAACTCCCGCGGGTCGAGGCCGCGCTCGACGCTTATAACCCGCAAGGCCCGCACCATCTCCGCGTTCGCCACGCGAACGATGCCAAGCGCCGCCTCCTCGGCGTCCAGGCCGAGCCTCCCGCCCAGAGAGGAGAGAGCCTTCCCGGCGAGTTCGCGGTCAAGCACGACCTCGCCGCCGAGCTCGGTGCCATCGGCGAGGTAGCCTAGAGCGAGGTTCGCGTCCGTGACGGTCGGCTCCTCGCCGCCCTTGCCGTAGCCGGCCGGGCCGGGCTCGGCGCCCGCAGAGTGGGGGCCCACGCGCAGGGCCCCGCCCGCGTCCGCCCACGCCACCGAGCCGCCGCCGGCGCTCACCGTGTGGACGTCCACCATCGGAAGCTTTATGGGGACCCCGGCGACCACCGTCTCGGTGGTCGTCTGCGCCTCGCCGGCGATGATGGGCGCCACGTCCGTGCTCGTGCCGCCCATGTCGAAGGTGAGCAGGTCCCCGTAACCGCCTAGAGTGCCGACGTGGGCCGCCCCGACCACCCCGCCGGCAGGTCCCGAGAGCACGCACCCTGCCGCGTCCGCCGCCGCGTCTCCTATCGGCACGACCCCGCCGGACGACTGCATGATGAGGGGCGCCGGGACGCCGGCTGACCCGGCTTTATCCGCCAGGTTCTTGAGGTAGGCGGCGAGCTTCGGCCCCAGGTAGGCGTCTGCGGCCGTGGTTGAGAACCGCTCGTACTCCCGAAACTCGGGCAACACCTCGCTCGAAAGCGAGACGTGGACGTCCGGGAGGGCCTCGCGCACGGCCTCCCCGACCCGCTTCTCGTGTTCCGGGTGGGCGAAGGCGAAGAGCAGGCAGACGGCGACGGCCTCGATCCCGGCTCCCCGCAAGGCTTCGACCGTGCCCCGCAGGCTCGCCTCGTCGAGAGGTTCGATCTCACCCTCAGGCCCCATCCTCTCCTTTACCGTGAAGCGGAGGTCCCGCGGCACCAGCGGCGGCGGGCGGTCCCGCGCCAGGTCGTAGAGGGAGGCGCGGTTCTGGCGGGCTATCTCGAGCACGTCCCTGAAGCCCTCGGTCGTGACCAGCGCCGTCCTGGCGCCCCGGCGTTCGAGCAGGGCGTTCGTAGCCACGGTCATGCCGTGGGCCAGGGCGCCGACGGAGGCGGCCTCCACCTCGGCGGTGTCTATCGCGTTCATCACGCCCTCCGACTGGTCGCGCGGGGTGGAGGGGACCTTCGCGGTGACGAGCCCCCCTTCCGAGAGGGCGACGAGGTCTGTGAAGGTGCCGCCGACGTCGACGCCGAGGCGCGTGCCGGCGCTAGGAGGCGGCATCCGCGGTGCTCCTCGTCTTGTGGAGCGGGGCTCCGGCCGTCTCGCGCATTGTCAGGACCGTGACGAAGGTGAGGGCCGCGGCGAAGATCACGTAGAAGGCCGGCGAGAGCGGGCTGCCCGTTCTGTCGATAAGGAAGACGGCTATGTAAGGGGCGGTGCCGCCGAAGATGGCGACCGAGAAGTTGTAGCCGATGGAGAACCCGCCGTAGCGTACCCGTGTGGCGAAGAGCTCGGCCCCGGCCGCGAGCGAGGTGCAGACAAAGAGCGCCTCTATCACCGCGAGCGCAACGTGCGCCGCGACGGCGAGGACCACGTTCCCCGTGTTCATGAGCATGAAGAGCGGGTAGGTCAGGAGTATGAACAGGGCGCACGCCGTCAGGAGGAGAGGCCTGCGTCCCACGCGGTCGGCGAGGGCCCCCAAGGGTGGGATCAGGGCCATGGCCACGAGCCCCGCGAGCATGATCGAGAAGAAGGCCGTCGTGCTGCTGAACCCCAAGGTCTCCGAGAAGTAAGTGGACATAAAGGTAAAGACCGTATAGAAGCCGACGTTGTGGATCACGACGAGCCCGGCGATCTGGAGGATGGGCCTCCAGTTCTCCCGGATCGTCTCCATGAGGGGCGAGCCCGCTACCTGCCCGGTCTGCTCCAGCGCCCGAAACTCCGGCGTGTCCTCCAGCCTGAGCCGGATGTAGAGGCCGACCGCGCCGAGCGGCCCCGCTATAAAGAACGGTATCCGCCATCCCCAGCTGCCCATCGCGGCCTCCGGCAGCGTGGCCGAGAGCACCGTCGCCAGCGCCGAGCCGAGCAGGAAACCTATGAGCGTCGAGAAGAGCAGCCAGCTCACCGTGTACCCACGGCGGTTGTTCGGGGCGTACTCGGCGAGGAACGTCGCCGCACCCCCGTACTCGCCCCCGGCCGAGAAGCCCTGCAAACAGCGCAGGACGACCAGCAGGATGGGGGCTGCGATGCCGATGGTCGCGTAGCCGGGCAGGAGCCCGATCAGGACGGTCGAGATCGACATGAGGATGATCACGGTGGCGAGCACCTTCTGGCGCCCGATCCTGTCCCCAAGCGGCCCGAAGAAGAGCCCGCCCAATGGCCGCGTGAAGAAGGCGACCGCGAAGACCGCGAACGTGCTGAGCAACTGCACGGTGGGGTCCTGGGACGCGAAGAACGCCGCCCCGATAAACGGCGCGAGAAACCCGTAGACCGCGAAGTCGTACCACTCCACGCAGTTGCCGATGGACGCCCCGACAACCGCCCGGCGAACGCTCGACTGCTCCACGCGGGGTACGGCCTGTCCTACCGCCTCTTCCCTGGCATCCATGCTCGTGCTCCTCCATCCTCGCCTGTGCTTCGGCGGGTCGTTTCCCCTATCAACACTCTAGCGCCCCGGGGCGGCGAATTGTATGTACGAGTGGACAAGAAACAGGTCCGAACTATGTGATCAGCGCCAAAACAGGTGCCTTCCAGGCTATGAGGCCTCGTGCCCGGTCAGCGCCCGGCGGTCGAAGCCATCGGGGTCCAGGCTCCTGACCATCAGGGAGATCTTGATCGTCAGCACGTCGTCGAGGCTTCCGGGGTCCAGGGAGAGGAGGCCGGCGACCTTGCCGAGCCGGTACTTGACGGTGTTTGGGTGGACAAAGAGCGCCGCCGCGGTCCGGGTTGGGCTGAGGTCGTTCTCCAGGTGGGAGTGGAGTGTGGCGAGCAGATCGCGCGAGGCGTCCGGCCCGAGCGCAAGCAGGGGGTCCAGAACCTGGTGGGCGAGCCCGAGGAGGTCCCGCCGGTCGTTGCCGCGCAGCATGAGGCCGTAGACCCTCCAGTCTTCCTGGCAGATGATCGGGGTCTCGGCCCCGAGCCGCTCCGCCAGGTCGAGTAGGGACCTCGCCTCCCCGTAGCGGTCCGAGAGTTCGGCGGGATCTTCGCAAGGGGCACCCACGGCCACGCGCACCCGCTGGCCCGGTAGCGTCTCGCCGATGAGGCGTATCAGGCGCCGGGCCCCCTCGCGCCCTTCTTCCCGGGACGGTAGGAGAACCACGAGGTCTTCCCCGTCCGAACCGGCGAGGCCGGGGGGATGGGTCCTTCCGGCGAAACCCCGGACGAGCGAGTGCAGCCGGGACCGCCGCGACCCGGAGTTCCCGGCGTTTGGAACCTTGCGTCCGGGGCGGACGAGGATCACCCGGAAGGGGTCCCGGGAGAAGTCCAGGCCGAGGTACAACGCCCGCTCGCGGGCCTCGGCGCCGTCCCGGAAGCGGGCCGCCAGCAGGTCTGCCAGCAGGTCGCCCCTTATGCCCTCCTCCGCCTCCTGGGCGGCCCGCCGGCGGGCCGCGTGCAGGGCGAAGACGACGGCGGCCTGCTCCAGCGTCCTCAGGACGAAGGCCATCTCCGGGCCCCCCATGAGGGGCGTCGAGAGGTACCCGCGGCCTGGTCCGCCGAGGTCGACGGGGGCGACGAGTACCGGCGGGCCGTCGGGGCCGAGGTCCCCGGCGCGGCCGTGCTCGTCGAACTCCGGGAGGCCCCTCGTACCAGGCGGGAGGCCCCCGTGGTCCCCGTGGCCGGCGGAAGAGAGGACCCTGAGCCCCTCGTCCTGCAAGACGACCCTGGCGTTTAGGAGGTTCGCGAGGGCTTCGGTCATGGAGTCCAGGGGGCCGCCGCCGAGGAGCAGGGCGGCGAGCGTCTCGTGGGTCTTCTCCGAGCGCCGCATCAGGTCGTGTTGGGCCGTCACGTGCTCGTTGAGCGCACTCAGTTGGTCGATGGTGGAGCGCTGGGAGGAGATCAGGCGGGCTATCCCCACGGCTGAGGCCGCCTGCTCGGCGACCACCATGAGGGCCTCGACCTGATCCTCTGTGTACTCGCGCGGCGCGTCGTAGCAGTTGAGAACGCCTATGATCTCCCCCCTGAAGAGGAGCGGCAGCGCGACTATGGAGTTGTAACCTTCCGCGAGCGCGGCCTCGCGCCAGGGTGCGAAGCGCGGGTCTTCGGTTATGTCCGGCGCGTAGACCGGCATCCCCGTACTGAAGGCCTGCGCCGTGACGGAGCGGGACTCGGGGCCGTCCCCTCCTATCTTCTGCTTGAGGCGCGTGTTCAGGGCGAGGACGTACTCCTCGCCGAGCCCGAAGGAGCCCTCTATGAGGAGATCCTCCGTCTCCCTGTTCGCCAGCAGGACGGCGCATGACTTGTGGCCCATCGTGCGGGAGACCTTCTCTGAGATCAGGTCGAGCGTCTCGGGCAGTGGCCTGGCGAGGTTGAGTGCCTTGGAGATAGAGACGAACGCCCTCAAAAGGTCCCTGTTGCCCGCCGCGACCCCGGAGGCGAGGGCCGGGATACCGGCGGAGGCGTCCACGGCCTACCGGGCTGCCAGCAGCTGGGAGTTCGTCATGCGGGTGACGAACATGTGCCCTGGGGAGTGCGTGATCATGACCTCAGGAGCAGCCTCCAGCGCCACCGCCTGCGGCGTAACCCCGCAGGCCCAGAACACCGGAAGCTCGCCCGGCCTCACCTCCACCGGCTCCCCGTAGTCCGGCCGGTCGAGGTCCGCTATCCCTATCGCCCCCGGGTCGCCGACTTGTACGGGGGCGCCGTGCACCTGCGGGACGCGGGCCGTGGTCGTCACCGCGAGCGGCACGAGCCTCGCCGGTATCGGGCGCATCGAGACGACCAGCGGGCCGGAGAACTCGCCTGCCGGGGTGCAGGGGACGTTCGTCCGGTACATGGGCACGTTGGTTCCCGCCTCGACGTGGCGGACGGGCACGCCGGCCGCCAGGAGCGCCTCCTCGAACGAGAAGCTGCACCCGATCAAGAACGCCACGAAATCGTCCCGCCACAGGTCGAGCACGTCGGTGGGCTCGTCCACCAGCTCGCCCTTGCGGTAGACACGGTAGCGTGGGAGGTCCGTACGCAGGTCGGCGCCTGAGGCGGTGAGCTTCGGCTCGGGGTCGCCAGGGTCGGTCGCCTCGATCAGGGGGCACGGCTTCGGGTTGCGCCCGCAGAAGCGGAGAAAATCGAAGGCGTCGGCGTGGGGCAGGACCACCAGGTTCGTCTGGACGAAGGCCCCGCAGACGCCCGGCGTGGGCCCGGCCCACTCGCCCGCCCTGCAGGCCGCCCAGAGATCCTCCGGGTCGGTTATCCTCGCGGCGATGGTCAAGGGTTCACCTCCGGTTCGCGATCCTTCGCAAGACTCTAGCAGCGAGAGGCACAAAGATCATCAGGTGGGGATGGCCGCAAGGCCGTGGGGTAGCCCGTGCAACCTCTCGATGCCGTTGTGGGTGACGTGGACGAGGTCCTCGATCATGATGGCGCCCGCGTCGGTCGTGTAGGCCGGCGTCTCGATGGCGAGGACCATGCCCTCCTCTACGGGCGTCCGATCGCCCTCAGATACGTAGGGCGGCTCCTCGTGAAAGGTGTCGATGCCTAACGAGTGGCCGTAGTGGCCGCGCCGGAAGCGGGGGTAGCCGTTCCTCGTGATGTGGTCCTGGGCCGTGCGGAAGATCCTGTCCACCTCGACCCCGGGGCGTATCTCATCGCAGGCCCTGTCGTGGGCCTCCTGCAGAACGCCGAAGAGCCTCTCGGCGGCCGGTTTGACCCTGCCGTAGACGAACGTGCGGCCGCCGTCGCCCCTGTAGCCGTCGACCGTGGTGCCGCAGTCGAACTTGACAAGGTCGCCCTCCCCGAGGCCGGCGTCGCGCTCGGAGTCTGCCCCGACGCCGACGCCGGCGCCGACGGCCGGCAGGATCCAGTAGTCCGAGTAGCCCCCGTAGCGCCCGTCCTCCATCGCGGCCCGCGCCACCCCCGCCACGTAGCGCTGACGCACGTCGGCCGCGGTCATGCCAGGCCGCAGGTCCTCGATCGCGAAGCGCATCCCGGCCTCCGAGAGCTCCGTGGCCCGCCGCAGGCGCTCGACCTCGAAGGGGTACTTCACGCGCCTGAGGGCATACATGTCCTGCGTGAAGTCTACCCACTCGGCCTCCGGGGCTAGGGCCGCGAAGCGCCGGTAGGAGTCCAGCAGCACGTAGCGCAGGTCCGTCCCTATCCTGGCCCCGAGCAACCCCCTGTCGCCCAACAGCCCCCTGAGTATCCCGTCCTGCTCGTCCTCGCTAAACTGGGCCGGGCGGGAGGGCTCGGCCTCGCCCGGCCCAAGCGGCTCGCGGACGGCCTCTGCGTCCCGGATCTCCGGCCACAGCCGGAACGGGCGCACGTCCCCGATGCCCGAGACCCGCTTGACGGCTCTGGCCTCGAAGTCCCCGATCATCACGCCCGGCTCGACGTCCTCGTCGGCCGGGATCACGACCAGCACGGTCCCCTGCATCCGCCACCACTGCATTAAGAAGTAGCTCTGAAAACCGGTGGCGTAGAAGACGTTCGACGGCGTGTAGGCCACGTAGGCGTCGAGGCCCCTCTCCGCCAGCCGGCGACGGATCGCCGCGAGTATCTGCCCGTTCATCGCCGCCTCCCCAAACGCGCCGTCTCCCTCCGCCACAAGATTATATGCCTGGCCGGCACTCCGTGCCCCTGTTGACGCGAGTAACCTGCCCGCCCACACTTCGGCCCGTAAGGGGAGAGATCAAACAGGGGAGGTATCGCGTGAGTTCGGAGGATGGCACGCTCGTCTTCGACCTGGAGCAGCCACGCACCGAGGGGATGCCGATCCACCCCGCCCATAAACAGGCCGGCTACTCCTACCTGCTCCACCGCCGCCACGAGGACGATTACCGCCCGGAGGAATCCGGCCCGCGCACGGGCTCTGCCGGCATCCTCGTCTGCGGCGAACATACCGGCACCCACATCGACGCCCTCTGCCACCAGGCCGACGCCCTGACCCTCTGCGGCGGCGTCCCCGTCTCCGAGGTCCAGACCCCCCGCGGGTTCACCGAGCACGGCGTCGAGAAGATACCCCCGATCTCGGCCCCCGGCGTCCTCCTGGACGTGGCTGACCTGGAGGGGGTCGAGGCGCTGGAGCCCGGCCGCGCCGTCACCGGGGCGGACCTCGCGGCGTGCTGCGAACGGCAAGGGGTCGAGATACCGTCCGGGGGCGTGGCGCTCGTGCGGACCGGCAACGGGCGGTACTGGGAGGATGAGGAGCGGTACCTCGCGGGACCAGGGATGGACGCGGGGGCCTCGCGCTGGCTCGCGGACGGGGGTGTGATCGCCGTGGGGGCCGACAACATGGCCTGGGACGTCCCTGGGCTGTGGGACCCGGATCTCGGGTGCCTGATGCCGGGGCACCTGATCCTGCTCGCCCGCCGTGGCGTCCACATCATCGAGAACCTGGCCCTCGAAGAGCTGGCCGCCTCAGGGCACCACGAGTTCGAGCTCGTCTGCCTGCCCCTCAAGCTCGTCGGCGCCACCGGCTCCCCGGTGAGGCCCGTGGCCCGCGTCTAGGGCGCCGGTTAGAGGTACCTCCGGACGAGGCTCAAGCCCGCGGCGAGGCCTCCAGAAGGCGTACCAGAAGCTCCAGCCTCTCGACCTCCAGCCGCGCCTCGTAGTGGGCGAGTTCCATCCGGCGCTTTGCAGACACGAGCTCCGCGTGTTCGGGGGTGTCCAGGATGCCTTCGAGGTAGAGCGAGGCCGTGCGCTCGTTCTTCGCCTCCAGCAGGGTGTCGGCGTTCTCGACCTTCGCGCGCCGCTCGTGATCCGAGAGCGCGTCCGTGGCCGCGACCAGCTCGCGCCGGGTGCCGGCCAGGCGTTCGTGGGCGCGCGAGATCTCCCCGGCCAGCCTCCCTACGTCCAACCCCGCATCGTCCATGCGGCCCTCCTCGAAGATCCGATCAACCGGAACCCATCTTAGGGGATCTCGCCCGACGCGCGACTGGCGGTCGGCCCCTTTTCAGGCCGGGGGTCTGTAACTACCGCCAACCCTCCAACCCATCGTGCTGCCCGAGGGTCGGCGGGGGGCGCCGCACCGGCAGGCGCTCCCCGTCCACGAGCACGGGCGAGGCGAGCATCTTTATCATGCCCGCGGCGGGGTGCTCCACGTCCTGCAGGATTCCCGAGCCCAGGAGGTGTTCGTCCTCGAACACGTCCGGCAGGGCGTTGACGGGCCCGCACGGGACGCCGGCACCCCGGATCTCCTCGACCCACTCGTCCGCCGGGCGTTCGGAGAGGCGTTCTTGCAGGGCTGCGGCCAGCCCTTCCCTGTTCGCGACCCGGTCCGGGTTCGTGGTGTAGCGGTCGTCGCCGGCGAGGTGCGGGAGCCCGACGGCCTCGCACAGCCGCCCGAACTGGGCGTCGTTGCCGACGGCGACGACGATGGGTTTGTCCGCGGTGTGGAACGTCTGGTAGGGAACGATGGAGGGGTGGGCGTTGCCGATAAGGCCGGTGTCGTTGCCGCTGATCAGGTACTCCTGACCGCGGTTGGCGAGCCAGGAGAGGGTCGACTCGAAGAGGGGGACCTCGACGCGCGCGCCCTCGCCCGTCGCGGATCGGCGGTGCAGGGCGGCCAGGATCGCGTTCGCCGCCATCAGACCGCAGAAGATGTCAGCCGCGGCGACGCCGACCTTCGTGGGCTCGCCCCCAGGCTGGCCCGTTATGCCCATGATCCCGGCCCGCGCCTGCACCAGGAAGTCGTAGCCGGGACGGTCCTCGTCCGGCCCCGGCCCGAACCCGGTAATGGAGCAGTAGATGAGATCGGGATTGGCCTTCTTCAACGCTTCGTAGCCGAGGCCCATCCCTTCCAGGGCGCCGCGCTTCCAGTTCTCGATAACGACGTCCGCGTCCGCCGCGAGGCGCTTGATGCGCTCCAGCCCTTCTTCGGACTTCAGGTCCACCCCGATGGAACGCTTGTTCCGGTTCACGGCGAGAAAGTACGCCGACTCGCCGCCGGCAAACGGCGGTCCCCAGTGGCGGGTGTCGTCGCCGCGCTCGGGGTGCTCGATCTTGATGACGTCCGCCCCGAGATCCGCGAGCGCCATCGTCGCGTACGGGCCCGCCAGCACCCGCGAGAGATCCAGCACCCGAAGCCCCTCGAGCGGCAGCATCAGCCCTCGCGGACGTCGTCTGTGAGAGAGAGCCGGGTCGCGCTCTCCGAAGGACCTCGACCGCGATGCGCCCCGCCGCCGATGGGAGCGGGCGTCAGGAAGAACGCCCCGCCCTCCGCGGCCCGCAGGGGTTCGCCGCCGTCGAACTCGTACTCACCCGCGAGGATGCCGCGCGCGTCGTCGGCCCGGGGAAGCTCCCCGAAAGGCCCCCTCCGCGTCCTCTCCGTCTCCCTCACGTGCGCGCCCCTCCTTTCGCCCCGCCGCCGGGCGGGAAGCGAACCCTGCTCGTCGCCTGCCGGGACGCTTCAGGGTACACGAACCGCCGGGTCCGGGCCCGGCCGTCTGTAATGGCGAACGCGCCCGTTGGGGGTCTTTTATGGGACAATTCCGGTGCCGAAGGGTGGAGACCGGGAGGGCGAGAAGATGACCACATCACGCGCGGAGGTCGGGCAGAACGGGCGGCGGGCGCCAGACCCGCCAGGGCATGACTTCCTGAACGTCGAGGCGCGCCTCTCCGAGGGGGAGCTTGCGGTCCGCGACCGCGTGCGCTCTTTCGTGCGCGAGAGGATCAAGCCGAACATCAACGGCTGGTTCGACAAAGCCGTCTTCCCGAGGGAGATCGTCCCGGAGTTCGCCGACCTGGGCCTTCTCGGCATGCACCTGACCGGCTACGGCTGCGCGGGCAGGAGCGCCGTCGAGTACGGGCTTGCGTGCATGGAGCTCGAAGCGGGCGACTCTGGACTTCGCACCTTCGTCTCCGTCCAGGGCTCCCTCGCCATGAGCGCCATCCACAAGTTCGGCTCCGAGGAGCAGAGAGAAGAGTGGCTGCCGCCGATGGCGAGGGGCGAGGTCATCGGCTGCTTTGGCCTCACGGAGCCGACCGCGGGCAGCGACCCGGCGGGCATGAAGACCTTTGCCCGCAGGGAGGGTTCGGACTGGGTGCTGAACGGTGAGAAGCGCTGGATCGGCCTGGCCACCATCGCCGACGTCGCCGTCGTCTGGGCCCGCACCGACGAGGAGAAGAACCCGGTGCGCGGCTTCCTGGTCCCGACGGACGCGCAGGGCTTCACCGCCACGGACATCACCCCAAAGCTCTCGATGCGGGCCTCCATCCAATGCGACGTGACGTTCGAGGATGTGAGGCTCCCCGAGAGCGCCATGCTCCCTGAGGCGAAGGGCCTCGGAGGTCCGTTCGCCTGCCTCAACGAGGCCCGCTACGGCATCATCTGGGGCGCGATGGGGGCCGCGAGGGACTGCTACGAGTCGGCGCTCGCGTACGCGGGGAGGCGGGAGCAGTTCGGGAAGCCCATAGGCTCGTTCCAGCTCGTGCAGCAGAAGCTCGTGAACATGCTCATCGAGATAGAGAAGGGGACCCTGCTGGCGCTGCACGTCGGCAGGATGAAAGACGAGGGGACCTTGCGCCCCGAGCAGATCTCCTTGGGCAAGCTCAACAACGTGCGCGAGGCTATCGAGGTGGCCCGGGAGGCGAGGACGGTCTTCGGGGGCAACGGGGTGACGCTGGACTACCCGCCGATGAGGCACATGGCGAACCTGGAGAGCGTGCGCACCTATGAGGGCACCGACGAGGTCCACACCCTGATCCTCGGCAACGCCATAACCGGTATCCAGAGCTTCCGGTAGCCCGCCCGGGGCGCCCCGGGAGGGGCTATTGAAGAGATGCCGGTGGCACGCGTAGAATAACCGGCCTGAAGCTGTGAGGATGACGGAGGGGGCGGTTGGACGAACGGGGAGATGGCGTCCCTGGGGTGGGGATCACACGGGGCAGGTTCCTGGCGACGCTCGCGCTGGCCGGCGTCGCGGGCGGCGTCTCCTTGGGTTGCGAACCCGGCGGGCGCGTGCGGTCCCTCCTCCCGCTCCGGCCGCGCGGCGGGGAGTGGGCCTTCCGCTCCCGCCCCGACCTCAGCCCGCCGGCGGTAACCGTCGTGCGGCGGTCGGAGCGGACCGCGCCCGGCTACGTCTTCGTAGCACCCAAGAACGGGCCCGAGGAGACGGGCCCGGGGCAACGCGGGACGCTGATCGTGGACGACGACGGGATGCCGGTGTGGTTCCGCCCTCTGCCGGGCGAGGTAGTGGACGCGATGGACTTCAAGGTGCAGCGCTACAAGGGGCATCCGGTCCTGACCTGGTGGCAGGGGCCCCACACGACGTACGGCCTGGGCGAGTACGCGCTCTTCGACGGCTCCTACAGGGAGGTGACCCGCGTACGCGCGGGTGGCGGGTACCTGGCGGACCTGCACGAGATCCTCATCACCACCAAGGACACGGCCCTCATAACCATCTACGGGCCCGTGCCCCACGACCTCACCCCGGTGGCCGGCCCCGCAAACGGCAAGGCGGCCGAGGGGGTCCTCCAGGAGATAGACATCGCGTCCGGCGAGGTGCTCTTCGAGTGGCACAGCCTGGACCACGTAGGCATCGAAGAGTCGTACTTCCCGCCCCCCGAGGACCCCGCCGAGCCCTTCGACTACTTCCACGTAAACTCCATCGAGGTGGACCACGACGAGAACCTCATCATCTCCGCCAGAAAGACTTCCGCCGCCTACAAAATCGACCGCGAGAGCGGCGAAGTGATGTGGCGTCTCGGCGGCAAGAGGGGCGACTTCCGGATGGGGGAGGGCACCCCGACCCGCTTCCAGCACGACGCCCGCCGCAGGCCTGATGGGACGCTGACGATCTTCGACAACGGCGAGGAGGGGGAGCACGAGCTCTCCCGGGCCATCGTGCTGAGGCTCGACGAGGCCGCCATGAGCGCCGACCTGGTCCGCGAGTACGTTCATACCGGAAGGCCGCTCTCCGTCACCCAGGGAAACGCGCAGACGCTACCCAACGGCAACGCCTTCGTAGGCTGGGGCAGCGAGCCAGGCTTCTCGGAGTTCCACGAGGACGGCGAGCTCCTCTTCGACGCGAACTTCCCGCGGGGGGTGGAGTCCTACCGGGCCTTCCGCTTCCCCTGGGTCGGCATGCCCGCCGACGCGCCCTCCGTGGCCGCCGAACCCGGACCGAACCCCGGTGAGATCTCCGTTCACGCGAGCTGGAACGGGGCCACGGAGATCTCCTCCTGGGGCATCCTCGCGGGCCCATCCCCCGACCGGCTGAAGAGCCTGGGCCGCGTTTCCCGTAGCGGCTTCGAGACCCCCATGGCGGCGCGCACCGACGAGCCCTACGTCGGCGTGGAGGCCATCGACCGCCGGGGACAGGTGCTCGGCCGCTCCGCGGCGATCCGGCCCGGAGAGCGGTCGTACCCGTCCCCGGCCTGAGCCGTGACCCTGGCCGGGACTCGCCCTGTGACCGGCTGATATAGTCCGCTTCCGTGCCGAGGACGAGACGGGAGGGGACATGGCCCAGATGAAGGCGATAGTGGCCGAAGAGACCGGGGAGCCGGAGGTCCTACGGTATGTCGATGTGGAGCGCCCGGCGCCGCGGGGGTGGGAGGTCCTGATCGAGGTAGAGGCCGCCGGCATCAACTACGCCGACACCATGCGCCGCCGCGACCAGTACCTCACCCGCCAGAGGTTCCCCTTTACCCCGGGCTCCGAGGTGGCCGGCACGGTCGTCGGGGTGGGGGAGGACGTCGAGAACGCCTCCGAGGGCGACCGGGTGGTCACCCTACTCGACTCGGGCGGCTACGCGGACTTCGCCGTGGCGCCCGCCGCCTCCCTTATCCCCATCCCGGAGAACCTCGGCTTCGAAGAGGCGGCCGCCATACCTTTGCAGGGCTTGACCGCCTACCACGTCATCAAGACCTCGGGTGCTTTGAAAGAGGGCGAAGGTGTCCTCGTCCACGCCGCAGCGGGCGGCGTCGGAACTCTAGCCGTCCAGATGGCGAAGCTGCTCGGGGCCGGCCGGGTCATCGCCACCGCCGGCAGCCCTGAGAAGCTCGAACTGGCCGACTCTTTAGGCGCCGACGTCCTCATCGACTACACAAGGGACGATTGGCCGGAGAAGGTCCTGGAGGCCACGGACGGCGAGGGTGCTGACGTCATCCTGGAGATGGTGGGGGCAGACTTCCCCGAGAAGAACCTCAGGTGCCTGGCGACCTTCGGCCGGATGGTCGTCTTCGGCGCCGCCAGCGGCGACCGGGGCCACCTCGTGCCCGGAGCGCTCATGAACGGCTGCCAATCCGTCGTGGGCTTCTGGCTCGTCCCGATCACGCAGCGCCCGGACCTCC